>JAOZHR010000024.1 GCA_026014805.1 Candidatus Bathyarchaeota archaeon
GGACTCTACACACCTCAAGAACCCTATCTAATCCCGCTAAGCCAGAAAGTGAACAACACCATGACCTTCGGCCTACTCATTGCGTTCACGTTTCCAGCCATAGTTGAATTTAACAACTATAGATGGGGCAGAGAAGTAGACAGAAACATTCCAAGGCTTCTTCGAGACGTCACTGAGGCAATCCGATCAGGGGTAACGCTTCCAAGAGCCCTTGAGGAAGCCTCCCAAAGAGACTATGGACCTCTCTCAAAAGAACTTGAACACGCCATTTCCAGGTTCATCTTAGGAACAAGCTGGGAAGATTCCCTCATGTCGCTTGCTCAACGCCTTGGACGCCCAATCGCCATAAGATTTTCCACCATACTCATTGAGGCACATCAGACAGGAGGCAAAATGATCGAGGTCCTCGATGCAAGCGTCGACCTCTTCTCAAGCCTCGACGAGTACAAGGAAGAGCAATACAGCAACATGAAACCCTACACCATGACAATCTACATGTCTGCAATCATATTCATGATAATCGCCTACGTCGTATTGCACCAATTTCTAGCTCCACTATACGAAACATCAACCAGCGCAGCCACCGCAGCAGTGAAGGAATCTGGACTGCTAGAAGGAATTCTCGACATCAACTATTATACTTCAATCCTCTTCTGGGCCTCAATCGTCGAATCAATCTTCGGTGGTCTTATAGCAGGGAAAATCGGAGACAGAACCCTCTCTGCTGGTCTACGTCACTCAGTCATCCTCATCATCGCCACACTTGCCTTCTTCAACACACCAAGCTTTTAGGGAGACTTGAAAATGGAACAAACACAAAAAACGATGCAAAAAAATGTTCAAAACGAAAACCACGAGCAGGAACTATTAGGCAAGCTGATTAAACGAGGAGTCTTGGAGCTCAAACCGCGTCTAAGCGATGTGGGAGTCCACTATATCGAGGCTGAAGAAACCTTGCAGACTGAGGATCCAGCTCAGGTTAAAGGCATACTCAAAAACTTGGAGAGAAAAGGAGCTCTCGTAGCCCAATTCGTAGACCGAGTCCTAACGTGTCCAGACTGTGGTTCACCAGAGGTCTTCTCAAAATACGCCTGTCCAAAATGCAATTCCATCAACGTAGAGTACACAGAACTCCTTGAACACATGAAATGCGGATACATGGGCTCAAAAGACAAATTCACTAAAGCTTCATCTCTAATCTGTCCAGAATGCCAAACCGAACTCGTAGATGACGCCCTACAATACCGCAGGATAGGAAACTGCTACCAATGCGAAAAATGCGGACACCGCTTCGACACACCAGAAGTCATCCACTTCTGTCAACAATGCAAAAGAAACTTCACACATCGAGAAGCAAAATATATCAAAATATACGCATACAAGATAGCTGAAGAAACAGTAAACAAATTCTCGAAAGACCTACCACTCTACGAAAGCGTAGAAGAAATCCTCCGCGAAAAAGGGTATGACATCCAATTTCACAGTCAGATAACAGGGACATCCGGAGTACAGCATCCCTTCGACATCGTAGCGAAAAAACAAGACGTTCTCTTGGTCGCCGACGTATCCCTCACCGGAGACAAAAACGACGCCGTCTCCCTCCTTGGAAAGAAGATGGACATAAACCCCACAGAGTGCCTCTTAATCGACCTGTCCGACCGTGAAGAGCTCCTTTCTCTAGGCAAAGTATACGGCATAACAATCCTAAAAGGCGGAAACGAAAAACAACTCAAAAGAAAACTACGTGATTTTCTTGCCATCCTCGATTCGCCCACGCAAACTAGTTAGAGTTCTTTATTGTACTAGTAACAGGGATCTAGGTTTCGTTAAGAACGCCCACTTCATGTTTCTCCAACAGACAATCGGTTGCATAATAAGAGAATCGCTCCACCTAATGTCTACTTGCAGCAAATCTTGAGTTTGTCCTAGCCGCTTTGCATAAGCGTTGCAGGAGACTTTCTTCTGAATTTAACATCAAGAACGCGTTGCTTTTCGATTTGGTGAGTATTGATTATAACCAAAAGCTTAAGGGGAATTTCATTGCACTGGATCATGGCAAAGTAGAATGGCGCGCGCGCATTGAATCATCCACAGAAAAGAGGAACCCCACGCCGGTTTAAACTAAGTAGCACCTTAATGGCAAGGCTTAGCAAGCTGCCTCCAAGGTCACGCAAAATCTTCGGAATCAAATGGAAAAACGCCATTGGCATCAACTTCAGACGCAACGCAAAAGAATCGCTGACAAACTGCAGAACCCCAGAATACTACGCCTAACGTTCCACACGTTCAGACATTGGAAAGTAACAACAGAATACCACAAAACCAAAGACATACTCCGTCAAACAGCTGCTAGGACACAAGAACATCAACAACACCCTGGTCTACATTCAGCTAGTCACCTTCGAATCTGACGAATACCATGCCAGAACTGGCAAAACCGTAAGAGAAGCATGTGAACTTGCAGAAGCTGGCTTTGAATACTTCACAACCATGGAAGACGTTTAGATCTTCCGAAAACGCAAATAAGAGTATAGCTTAAACAGACAAAAACACAGGTTATATATTCGTTTAAACTATACTCTCTGCTCTCCCGAAAATCCATATTTCACCTATTTGGAGGAAACTCATTGACTGGAAAACCATTAGTTTCCATAGTTTCTGCTGGTCTTTCAAAATTTGGAAAGCGAAAAGGACTATACGGCAGAGAACTTTTCGTCGAAGCCGCAAGCGAAGCGTTCGAGAGATGCCCTAACCTAGACCCCAAAAAAGACATCAAAGCAGCGTTCATAGGCATGATGGGCGAATCTTTTGAACACCAAGGTCACACAGCACCAACTGTCATAGACTGGGTAGGATTACTACCCATGCAAGCAGTAAGAACCGAAGGAGCATGCGGCTCTTCAGGCGTGGCCATACGTTGCGGAATCTTTGCGGTTCTCTCAGGTCTCGCAGATGTTGTGATGGTTGGAGGCGTTGAGAAAATGACCCACAGAGCCACCGCAGACGTCACAGAATACCTAGCCATGGCATGTGATTTCCCCTTTGAACAGTGGAATGGCTTAACCTTCCCCGGACTCTTCGCCATGGTAGCTACATCTCACATGCACAAGTATGGTACAACCGAAGAGCAAATGGCTCTAGTGGCAGTGAAGAATCACCATCACGGCGCTATGAACCCAAAAGCCCACATGCAAAAAGAGATAACGTTGGAGAAAGCTATGTCTTCGCGTGTTATTGCGTGGCCCCTTAAGCTTTATGATTGCTCGTTAATAACTGACGGTGCGAGCTGTCTAATTCTAACCAAGCCAGAACTTGCCAAAAAATTCACGGACGCACCTGTCCACATAATTGGCTCAGGACAAGCGAGCGACACTATTGGACTGTACGAAAGGAAAGAATTTACAACTCTGAGAGTTGGCAAGCTTGCAGGAGAAGAAGCCTACAAGATGGCTGGCGTCGCTCCTTCTGACATAGATGTTGCAGAAGTACATGACTGCTTTACAATCGCAGAAATTGTGGCTTATGAAGACCTCGGCTTCTGTAAACCAGGAGAAGGCGGCCCCTTCATAGAGGAAGGACATAGTCAAATCGGTGGTAAAGTAGCCGTATGCACAAGCGGTGGATTGAAATCAAAAGGACATCCCGTAGGGGCAACCGGCGCAGCTCAAGCGTATGAGATATATTTACAATTAACTGGACAGGCAGGAAAAAGACAAGTTAAGGGCGCTGAGATAGGTTTAACCCACAACGTTGGAGGCTTAGGCGCAACAGGCGTTGTAAACATTTACAGGAGGGGTTAAAAATGACAGAGAAACCAGAACTTTTCACCATCGAAAGCTTCTACAAATTTGTGAAGGAAGGAAAACTTATGGGCGCCAAATGCAACAAATGTGGAGCACTGCTGGTACCTCCAAAGCCAATGTGCCCAAAATGCTTCTCCAAAGACTTGAAATGGAAAGAACTCCAAAAACAAGGAAAACTGCGAACCTACACCGTGATTCATATCGCGCCCAAAGAATTCCAGCAATCAACGCCCTACGCAGTTGGGATAGTTAAACTAGAAGATGATGCGCAACTGCCAGGAATGATAAAAAGTATAGCCTTAGATAAGATTAAAGTGGGCATGGATTTACGCGTTGGCTTTGAGAAAGAACCAGTATCCGAGGAGTGGCCACAATGGCCAAGATACTACTTTAAACCCTTGACATGATTTTTAAAACCTAGGCTCTTTCACTTTCTCTTTCGGTAGATTGCAACGTTTCCTCTGTCGTCAAAGCGTACAAATTCAAAACCAGCTTGGATAAGTTTGTCCTCTTCATCTAAGGTTTCCGCGTGCGCTACGTGCCACTCGTCGCTTTCAAAGTTAATTAGCTGTGTGTAGATGATGGTGTTTTCAATGCTACGATGTCAAGCTTTTTCTGCACAAATAATATGTCTTTGGTTTTATGGCATTCTATTGTTGTTTTCCAGTGGCAGAAAGTGTGAAAGGATATTCTCAGTAGCCTAGAGTTCTGGAGTTTGGCTGCTACCTTGACCCAGTTGGCCTAGTTGAACCATGTTAAGGTTTACCTCTTTTAGCAGAAACGAGTGCGCGTAACTAAAGCTCACGCAAAACAATCCTTTTAGCTCGCTCAAAATAGCCAGCCTCTCTCAGCTCAGATCGTTCTGGACGTAACCCACGAAGGCAAGCTTCAGGATGCTCCCACATATAAAGCTCTTCGGCCTTACGCCAAATCTGCTCACGAACAGCAGGCCAAAACGAACCCCTTACTTTCCGTGGCAAAGCCATTCCCACTCTACTCTTCTGAAACCTTGACCTTCTCAACCTTCTTTAGCCATGCATGCAGGTCTTCCGTCTCTATAACCCTCAAATTCACAACCTTACCCTCAAGCAATTCCTATCACCACACAAATTGTCAATCTATTGTTCGTTAATTACGTCTTCTGCTTCAGTTTTTATGATTTGTGGAAAAAAACTCCAGAGAAATCAATTAAAGCTGTAATTCATCTAACTGAAAATCATGAGATTATGTTCATCGTAACTTATTTTTATAATGTTCTCAAGAACAAGGTCAGACAGTTTCTTGACATAAAGAGAAGAGCAAAGAAGGTCTACTTCAGACATGGTTGTATGGATTATGAAATCTTCAGGAGTGATAACGATAGTGCTTGGAGATTAATAGATTCAGAAGCAAAGAACACTATGGTTAAAGAACACATTTTAGAACCTTAGTTTTGTGAGACGAAGTGTATTCAAGAGTGTTAGCATGGTTAGGCCGTCGTCTCCTAGGGCTACTGTGAACCAGAGAGGAGTGAATCCCATTAGTCCAAGTGCGCCGAGAACTAGTTTTACTCCAAGGGAGACCGCTATGTTTTGTTTGGCGATTCTTACTGTCATTTTGCTTAGCTTGTGTAATGTGGGAATTTGAGCTAGTTCGTCTTTGACTAAGATTATGTCCGCTGACTCCAAGGCGACATCTACTTTTCCTCCGCCCATAGCAATGCCTACATCTGAGGCTGCCAACGCGGGTGCATCATTGACACCATCTCCCACCATTGCTACTAGACCATGTTTTTCTCTTGTCTTGGCTATAATTTTCAACTTGTCTTCTGGAAATAGCTTAGCGTAAACTTCAGCAATTCCTATACGTTCAGCGGTTTCTTGAGCTATCTCAGCCTTGTCTCCAGTTAATATCGCTATATGTAATCCTGCTTCTTTTAGAGCCTTTACAGCTCGAACAGCGTCTTCACGGACATCGTCAATTATACATATTAAGGAAGTTGCTGTTTCGTCTAAAGAGACACAGACTGCAGAATGCTTCTCGTTCTCATAGGCTTCACTAATGGACTCACAATCACTGCCATATTGTTTCAGCAAATCCGTGCTTCCCACTATTACTCGAGTGCCATCTACGTATCCCATTATGCCTTTACCTGGGATCTCCTTCACATTCTTTACATCAAGCTCTCTGAAGTTAAGATTGCTATCTGCTGCGCTTTTTGTGACGGCTTGAGCAAGAGGATGATTAGAGAACTGCTCTAGTGCTGCTGCGTACATCAAAGCCTTTTCATCCAATTCAGAGACGCCTTTAATACAATGGACAACCGGTTTGCCAAGAGTCAACGTGCCGGTTTTATCAAATAAAACAGCCCCTATTTTATCCATTTTTTCTACGTAGACTCCACCCTTAATGACAACTCCTCTTCTCGCAGCAAGCGTAACAGCAGTAAACATCGTTGCTGGAACAGATATGATGAAGGCGCTGGGACACGAGATCACAAGAAGTATCAAGGCACGGTATAGCCAAATTTCAAAGGACCCAGAAAGAATACTAGGCATGAAGAAAGCCGTGAATAGGGCAAGAGAAATAACGATTGGAACGTAGAATTTGGCGAATCTATCAACAAGTTTTTCGATAGATGCCTTTCTTTTTCTAGATTGTATAACAAGTTTCACTATCCTCGAGACCAGTGTATCTCCAGCTTTTTTGCTAACAGAAATTTTTAGAACACCACTTGTGTTCAAAGTACCAGCATAAGCATTGTCGCCAAACTTCTTCAAAACAAAAGCCGATTCACCAGTCACCAAAGACTGATCAACGTAAGAAACACCATCTGTTATAACTCCGTCAAGAACAATTCTCTCCCCAGGCCTAATAAGAACGGTTGTCCCTGGCAAAACAGCCGTCACATCTACATTTTCCTCTTTGCCGTCATCAGTTATTATCCGCGCCTTGTCAGGCATAAATTCCGAAAGCTTTTCAACGGTTCTTCTGGCTCTGTCTTGAATGTACCCCTCAAAATACTCCGCTAAAGAGTACAGAAACAAGACGGTAACAGCTTCAAAGAGGAAAGCCAAGTACATGGCACCGAAGGCAGCGGTCGCCATCAGAAACTCCACTGAAAATCTTCTCTCAAAAATCAGTTCTTCAAAGCCCAAAACTCCGATGTAGCTGGCTGCAACGACAATTGTGGTGTAGTAGATGATTGTTGATACTGTAGCTTGTTCGTTCAGCAGAGGTATCACGAAACCCAGAGGAACACCTTGGACGAAAAAATCAAGTAAAGCAGCAGACGCCATTGTAAATGCCAAAGCGATAGCCATTGGAATCCAAATTCGCCTGTCTTTTTTGTCCTCAAAGTCTCCTTCTTTGATTCTAGAGACCATTTTCAACCTCTGCCTTCCTTAACATGTTCAACCTAGAAGAATCATATTAACATAGTGTTAAAAAAACGGATAGGAATATTAGTAGGATAGTATTAGGTTCTGATTATGTTAATATAAAGTGGTGTCCAATGACTGTTGTTAGTATAACTCTTCCTGGAGAGCTTCTTAGAAAGTTTGATGAGTTTACCAAAGCCAGAGGATATTATAGCCGTTCTGAGGCTTTCAGAGACGCTATTAGGAGTCTAATCGCTGAAGCAGAAATCGCTCGGCTCGAGAAGGGCCGAGTTGCAACAACCATTATGATCATATGTGACTATGCAAGAAAAGATGTGGACAGGCACGTTTCTGAGGTAAGACATGAGTACGATGATGTGGTTGTTGAGAACGTTCACAGGCACATTGAAGAGAAATATTGCTTGGAAATTTTCATCGCTGAAGGAAATTATCAGAGAATCTTGGACTTAGTTGGTCGAATTAGAGGAATGCGGGGAATTCTCGAAGTAAAAGCCCTGTTCATGCCTTTATGACTATGCGAATCTACTGTTCAAACACGTTCAGGCAAACATTCCTCTATTTTAGGCTCTGCCGTTCTTTGCCATGTGAAAAAATGTATACGGCATCTTTGACAGCGCGAAGTTTGTCAATTGACTTCAAAGCTTGGTCTGCACGGTAAAGTACGCCTGGGATGTTTCGTTTTTCCAAGTTTTCTCTAAGAGGTGCGGCATCGCCGCAATAAACAAACTTGTCAGCGCCGTACTGGATTATTGCCGATTGATGACCGATTGAGTGCCCTGATGTTGGCATAATTGTCACACTGTCGGTTACTCGGTATTTTCCTTTAACCAATTCATAATTTACATCAACATCAAAAAATTCTCGAAGATAGGCGGCGTTCTGAAAACGGTCTGGAGCATAGGCATATCGTATCTCATCAGCTTGAACATAAAAACGCGCGTTTTTAAACAGTTTATTGTTACCGCAATGGTCAAAGTGCAAATGAGTATTGATAACAACTGTTATATCTTCCGGCTTTAATCTGAAATTTTGCAGCTGCATTTGCAAACTTTGGTCTCGACTTCTCTTAACCGTGTGGAATCTTCTATATTGCGGAGGGAGTTCTCCGATTCCGGTATCTGCAAGAACTTTTTCTCCTTCACATAGCACAAGCAAAGGCTTCAATGCTGCTTCATAAGTTTCCCTTTGATACTTAGAATAGACGAGAAACCCTTTATCTAGAGTAAAATAGCCATTGCTGAGTAATTGACTTTCATTTTTTTAGCCACTGAAAATAATCGTCAGCCTTCGTTTTTGTTTAGCTTAGTTATCAGAATGGGCAAATCGGTTATTGACTCAATTGTGTGCACAGCGCCTGCGTGGTTTAATTTTCTAATCGCGTCACTTTCTTTTGCTATACCAACAGCGGTGGCATTCAATGCTTTAGCGCTTCTCATGTCTACGACGCTGTCACCCACCACAATCGTTTCATTAGCATTCATATTCAGAGCTTTCAGGGCAGCAGCGAGGTGAGACGGGTGGGGTTTTACATTTGAAACGATTTCTCTTGTGATCGTAGCATCGAAGAATTGCCTAAGGCAAAAGTTGTCGAGGATATAGTCTGTTGATTTTTCGCTGTTAATTGTGAAAATAGCTAGCTTCAAGTTCATCTTCTTCAACGTTTTTAATATTTCAAATACACCTGGCAGAAGCGAGGTCTCACGAGCAGCTTTAATCTCATGTTTGCCTGCCATGGAAAGAACATGTTTTTGAATAGTAGAGAATTCCCGTTCTTTTCTACCGTTGTTTCTCATGTAAACTTTGGCTTTTTTTAGCATTTCGAAGATGCTTTCATTTATAGAAAATATAGAGGCTGGCAAACCTTCGTTTGTCAAAAATTGCATTACTTCAGCTCTTACGGTTTTGTAGTCAAGGTTGAATTCAGCAAGAGTTCCATCCAAGTCAAAGACGACAGCTTTTATGGTCACGTGAAGCCTCCGAATGTTCCTATGGCTGGGCGATAGTGCAATGTATTATCTGATATAGGTTTCGGTTGGGAAAGGTTCCTAGGAAATTCTCTGGAGAAATGCTTGATATTTAGTCTTCTACTACATATCGGTAGGAAACATATTTTCCTGCTGTGGCGCTGTCCCGAAAGATTTTAACGATGTCGCCTGTTTTTGCGCCTATGGTTATTACTGCTGGGTCAGAAGTCTTTATTATTGGTAGTTGATAAGGTTGAACATGATATTGGGCCAGCAGTTTCTCGCGTTCGTCTGGTGGCAGAATTTCGTGTTTTGGCACAAGCTCATGGTCAAAAAGATTGAAAATTGGGAAAATTCGCGGAATTAGCTCTACCCCGTTTTTCTGTGCAGTTTTTCTAGCGGCCTGTGTATAACGTCCACCTGTGACTACTATTGCTCTTTCCAGTTTTTCCTCTTCCATTGTCTTCACTAAGTCTTTTATGAACTGAACTCCTACAGTGCGTTGAGATGGAATACAATAAATCATATTTTTGCCCTCTGGTGTTTTTACGAAGAATCCAATGGCATTTTTATATTCTTTCTTTTTCAGAAGTTTGTAGCCTCTCATTTTGATGAGGATTTTTACTCTTTTCTCTTCCAACGGTGTCGTTGCTTCATTACTCAAACATGTAACCTCTAATTAGCCGAATACTGAAAGACAACACCTAAATAGCCCTTAAACTTTGTGCTTACTGAGATTAGAACGTCTTTAAACACGTATAAACAAATCATACGTAATTCTTATTTTCGACACACTCTTCATATATCACTCGAAAGGTTTGGAAACATGAAAACTGCGGAAGCCTTTGCTCCAGCACATATTACGGGCTTGTTCCAGATATGCGATGAATCAGCCGACCCGCTATACAAAGGTTCGAAAGGCGCAGGAGTCTTAATGAAACATGGAGTAAAAACCAAAGTAACCCTAAAAAACGCTCCGGAAAACAATCTGGAAATATGGATAAATGGGCGTAAAACGGTTTCCGCAAACGTTTCCGAAACCGTAGCAAAAGATTTCCTATCCAAACTCAAAGAAAAAATCGCGGTGACAGTTGAACATGCCGTTCATGTGCCGATCGGCGCGGGTTTCGGCTCAAGCGGAGCTGCAGCTTTAAGTCTCGCTCTAACACTCAACAGAGCTTTAAATTTGGGCTTAACTAGCATAGAAGCCGCTCAAACGGCGCACACAGCAGAAATTCTGTGCAAAACAGGGCTGGGCACGGTCATAGCCGAAACTTGCGGCGGATTAGAAATACGCACAGAGCCAGGAGCATCCGGAATCGGAAAGGTTCAGCACATTCCAATAAGCGACGACTATAAGGTCGTTTGCCTAAGCTTCGGAAGTCTATCAACCAGAAAAGCTTTGACCGATACGAAGCTTCGCCAACGCATCAACGAGTGGGGCGGAAAACTTTTAGAAAGTCTCATGGAAGAGCCAAACTTGAAGAATTTTTTGAGGTTCTCTAAAAGGTTTGCAGAACATACGGGGCTAATCACAGAAAGGGTTCGTCGGGTTTTAAACGAAACAGATGCTTCAGGAATTGTTTGCAGTATGCCCATGTTCGGTGAAGGGGCCTTTTCTATAGCCAAAAAAGACGATTTGGAAACGCTTCTCGAAATCTTTCGGAGACATGGCTCTGCAGATAAAATCCTCGTCAGCGAAATCGACTTTGGAGGAGCGAGACTATTATGAAAATTAAGATTTCAGAGAGGCATCCTCGTGCTGAATCGTTGCGGATACGTGAAAAGCTCATAGAAGGGTTCGAAACGGGCGTCGTAGCACATGCCGGGCTCATAGCTCACGGCAGAGGGGAAGCCTTCGACTACCTTTTGGGCGAAAAAACCGTTCCGCCAGCATCTAAGGCTATAAGAGCTGCAGCCGCCCTGTTATTGACGGCGGAGAACCCGGTTATCTCCGTGAACGGAAACACAGCTACGTTAACAGCAAAAGAAGTAGTAACGTTAGTCGGAATTGTCAAAGCAAAAATAGAGGTAAATCTCTTCTACCGAACAGCCGAAAGAGAAGAAGCAATCAAAAACCTTTTAGAAAAAGCTGGGGCGAAGTTAGTTTTAGGCGTGGGCGAGAAAGCTTCAGCGCGTATTCCGGAAATAGGAAGCGAAAGGCGTCGTGTAGACCCGCGGGGGATGCTCGTGGCCGATGTGGTTCTAGTTCCTCTCGAAGACGGAGACCGGACCGAAGCTCTTGTCAAAATGGGAAAGAAAGTTATAGCCATCGATTTGAACCCGCTTTCCAGAACAGCAAAAAAAGCCTCAATCACTATTGTAGACAACGTCATAAGAGCTATGCCATTGCTTGTGGAAACAGCAAAAAAACTTCAAAAAGAAAACAGAGAAAAACTTGAAGAAATTCTGCAAGGGTTCAACAACACGGAAAACCTTAGCAAATACATAGGTCTAATCAGGGAAAGACTGAGCGAACTAGCTGCTAAAGGAAAATTCCTCGACTTGGAAAAAGTGGAAAAGTATGGACGCTGACAAGATTTTTGTTTTGGGTGCTGGAGCCATTGGAAGCATTTACGGCGCATTACTGTCAAGGAAGAAAGACGTTACTTTGATTGGAAGCCAAACACACGTAGAAGCCATACACGCTCAAGGCTTGAAGTTCACGGGTGATATAGATCAAAATTTCCGTTTAAAAGCAGATATAAGAATCACCGAAATTCCATCCAACACGCTCATTCTCTTGACAACCAAGGCTCATGATTCTGTTCGAGCTGTAAGCCAGATAAAAAGAATGTTAAGGAAAGACACAGTCATACTTGTTTTGCAGAATGGCTTAGGAAACGAAGAAATCGTCAAAGAACTAGTTGGCGACGAAGTTGAAGTTTTGCGGGGCTTAACGATGATGGCTGCCGAATTCCTAGAACCCGGAAAAATCCGGGTCTGGAAAAATGAAACAGTCATAGCGAAAAGCAAAACAGCTCAAGAAATAGCCGCCCTTTTCAACGATTGCGGCTTGGAAACACGTATTTCAAGAAACATCACAAACGAAGTCTGGAATAAACTCGTTTTAAACAGCGTCATTAACCCCCTAACAGCGCTTTTCCACATTCGAAACCATAAAATAGCGTCTGACACGCTCAAATGGGTTAGACACGAAATCGTGCAAGAATGCCTCGCCATAGGAAAAGCAGAAGGAATAGATCTCAAAATAGACCTAGATGAGCTTGACCGCAGGATTCTGAGCTACACCAACCTTTCTTCTATGTGTCAAGACGTAATGAAGAAGAAAAAGACAGAAATCGACTTCCTAAACGGCAAGATAGCAGAACTCGGACATAAACACATGATTCCGACGCCTGTAAACCAGACATTGACTTGTCTAACAAAATTCTTGGAGGAAAAACCAGTTGGAGCTCGAAGACAAGATTAAGCAAAAGAAAGGAAAAGACAAAATCGTGATGTTGACGGCTTACGATTATCAAATGGCGAAAATCCTCGATGAGGCTCTCTTAGATCTAATCCTCGTAGGCGACAGCCTCGGAATGGTTTTCCAAGGCTGCAAAGACACAAAAAGCATCACGATGGAAGATATGGTTTACCACACAAGAGCAGTGGCACGAGGAGCTCAAAACACACCTATTATCGGAGACATGCCCATACATAGCTATGACACTGTGGAAATGGCGCTAGAAAACGCCAGGCGATTTTTGGAAGCTGGAGCCAACGGCGTAAAAATAGAGGGAAACAAGCCAGAAATAATCAAGGCGTTACTAGACGCGGGCATTCCAGTTATGGGACATGCGGGACTTTTACCTCAAACAGCAGAAGCCTATAGGATGCGAGGTAAAACTCCAGAGAAAGCTGAGCGGATATTTCAGGACACTTTTGAAATCGACAAATACGGCGTCTTTTCCATAGTTTTAGAATGCATCCCAGAAAGTTTGGCGAAGAAGATTACAGAAAACGTTAAGGCGCCAACGATTGGCATTGGTGCTGGAAAATTCTGTGACGGCCAGGTTTTAGTCATAAACGATATGCTGGGACTCGATGAAAGTTTTGCACCTAAGTACTTGAAAAAATACACAAATTTGAACAAAATCATTAAAGACGCTGTAGAAAGGTTTACGGAAGAGGTGCGTTCAGGCGCCTATCCAGATGAGGAACATACCTACCATTAAGGGAGCGGAGCATAAATGAGAGAGAAGGGATTGCCAGCCGAAACTGTTCTGAAAGAGATAGAGGCTAAGCTCGGCAGAGATTTCGCGTTTGGATCTGGCAAGATTCTAGGGTCTATGTGCACTTCGCCTCACGCTCTGGCCCAGCAAGCATACACCAAGTTCTTAGAGAAAAATCTAGGTGACCCTGGGCTTTTCCCAGCTACTGCTCAACTGGAAAGGGAAGCCATCCAAATGTTAGGCTCGCTTCTGTCAAATCCAGACGCTGCCGGAAACATTGTCACTGGAGGAACTGAAGCCAATATACTCGCCCTCTGGGCCTTCAAAAATTCAAAAACGAAAAACGGCGGTGAAATTATCGTGCCTGTCTCGGCACATTGCTCCTTTGACAAAGCTGCGAGTCTACTAGGCTTCGAAATAGTTAGAGTGGGGTTGAACAGTCGTTTTCAAGTGGACGCGGAAACCGTTAGGCGGGCGGTAAACGCTAAGACAGTGGCAGTAGTGGGCATAGCCGGAACCACGAGCCTAGGCATAGTAGACCCCATTGAAGAGCTTTCAGAAATAGCCCGAGAAAACGGCTTATTTCTACACGTGGACGCAGCCTTCGGAGGATTCGTCATCCCATTCTTGGGGGAGTTGGGATACAAAGCGCCCGAATTTGACTTCCAACTGTCCGGCGTCTGTTCTATCACCATAGACCCGCACAAGATGGGTTTGGCTCCTATTCCAGCTGGCGGAATTCTTTTCAAGAATTCGGATTTGAAAGAGGCGATAACGTGGAAGGTTCCATACTTGGCTGGAGGCGAAACCGAGCAAGCAACTTTTGTAGGCACGCGTTCCGGGGCTTCTGTAATAGCGGTTTGGACGTTGCTCCAGCATTTGGGAAGGGAAGGCTACAGGAAAATCGTTAAGCGTTGCATGTGTTTAACATGGAAACTCGCTGAAGAAATTAGGCAAATCCACGAGTTAGACATTATGATAGAGCCTACTACGAACGTTGTGGGCATAAAATCTGATGTTTTTGACGTTAAGCAAATAGCTGGAAAACTGCTAAAACGAGGGTGGGCGGTTTCGCTCTTTCCACGGCATATAAGAATCGTAGTCATGCCACATACACGAGAGGAACACTTGGAAAGTTTCCTAAAAGATTTAAGAATAACAGTCAAAAAGTTAAACGGTTAGAAGTGTAAAAGTTTGAAACAGCATCCATCAAAAGACATAATCGGAACCAAAAGTGAAGAACTGGGGGAAAAACGGGTAGTTCTATGCGTTACCGGAAGTGTAGCCGCGGTTCGAAGCCCAGAAATTGCTAGAGAACTCATGCGTCGAGGAGCCAAGGTCTACCCCGTGATGTCCCAAACCGCTCAGAAAATCATCCACCCTTACCTAATGGAGTGGGCAACTGGAAACCACGTAGTCACCGAGCTAACCGGAAAAATTGAGCATGTGGCTTTGGTTGGCGAACGTCCTGAAAAAGCGGACTTGGTGCTCATTGCACCTGCCACAGCTAACACCATAAGTAAGATAGCCGTTGGAATAGATGACACAACCGTCACTTCCGTGGCTTCCACAGCCATGGGTTCTGAAACGCCTATAATGATAGTTCCAGCCATGCACCAATCAATGTATAAGCATCCCATACTTGAAGAGAATATCCAAAAACTTAAGGCCCTAGGCATACAATTCGTCGGACCCAAAATCGAGGAAGGAAAAGCGAAAATTGCGGACACAGGAGAAATAGTTGAAGCCATCATCCGCAAACTCGTGGCTGAACAAGACTTTCGTGGAAAACGTTTCCTAGTCACTGCGGGACCAACAATCGAATACATCGACAACGTGAGGGTTATTACAAACAAGAGTTCGGGTAAAATGGGTGCAGCCATAGCTAAAGAAGCCCAGAAAAGAGGCGCGGAAGTCACCCTCGTTTATGGCTTGGGCACGGCTATTCTGCCTTTCAAAGCGAAGGTTTTGAACGTAGAAACAACTGAGGAAATGCGACGCACGGTTTTAGAAGAGCTAAGAAACGTAAATTACGACATTGCAGTCGCGGCTGCAGCGGTTTCGGACTGGACTTTGGCAAAGCCGTATAAAGGTAAGGTTTCCACATGGAAGGTTTCTTCGCTTACTTTGAAGCTGAAGCCTACCTCCAAAATCGTCGACAAAATAAAAAAGATAAGCCCAAAAACCTTTCTTGTGGTTTTTCGAGCTGGATACAGAGTTTCTGACAAAAAACTAATCGAAAGCGCTTATAAACGGTTAAAGCGAGCCAATGCAGATTTGGTCGTGGCAAACGATGTTTCAAGAAAAGGCGTGGGCTTCAGAACCGACACCAACGAAGTTTTCATAATAGACAAGAAAAAAAACGTTGTTCATGTGCCGTTAAGTTCGAAGTGTTTTGTTGCGAAGAAGATTCTGGACATGCTAAAAGGAAAAGTCAGCTAAAATAGGCTTATAAGCAGGGCGAATGTATGCATTTATGCTCCCATAAGCGAACGCAAATGCACGCACATCACACAGTAAGGATTGACTTTCAGGCTATGCGTCTACTGAGATGAAAACGTTGAGCAAACGCTTCAAGATTGTGGCTGTTGGTGGAACTTTCGACGAGTTTCATAAAGGTCATCGAGTTTTACTTAGAAAAGCCTTTGAAGCCGGTGAAAAGGTTCTGATAGGTTTATGTACAGACGACTTCGTGGAAAAAATGAAAAAACCTCATGAAATCGCGCCTTTCGCTGTGAGACTGGAGGAGCTAAGAGGGTTTCTGAGAAAACATGATTGGTTTGAACGCGCAGAAATCGTGCCTCTGTACGATCTACATGGGCCTGCATCAACCAGCAGGCGAATAGAGGCACTAGTTGTAAGCCAAGAAACTAGGCAAGGAGCCTGCGAAATAAACGGAAAGCGTAAGGCTGCCAATCTTCCACCCTTAGATGTTATTGTTATAAACATGGTATTGGCAGAAAACTGTGACCCTATTTCCACAACTAGAATTCGCCGCTTGGAAATTGACCGCGAAGGGCGACTGTTGAAGCGGTAGACCGGCTTGAAAAAAGGATTTCAAGGCATAATACGTCTATTATTAGTGTATTAGGGTGGATGTGTTGAAGAGAACTGGCGTGGCAAGGCTTCCGCTTCATTATGGCAGAGCACCAAGATGGCTTGTTGCACGGATGATTAAGCTGGCAGATGCAATTGTCACAATAATCATTGACGAATATGGTCAAGACTAGTTCTTACAGCGCATTTCAGACCCGTTTTGGTTTCAAGCATTGGGCTGCGTTTTGGGCTATGATTGGCATTCTTCTGGAGTGACGACAGTCTTGACGGGCGTGTTGAAAAACGCAGTTAAAACAGAGAAGCACGGGGTTGCTGTTTGCGGAGGAAAAGGGAAGGTGTCACGGAAAGCACCTAACGAAATCCGTTTGGCGGGCGAGAAGTTTGGTTTCTCGAAATCCGATGTTGACCGACTGGTTTACTCGAGCTAAATGAGCGCAAAAGTAGACAACACAGCCATTCAAGCTGGCTATCCCCTATACCATCACGCCTTCTTCCTATCAGAAGAGGGAAAATGGGCTGTTGTTCAGCAGGGAATGAGCGCGGAGGACAGAACGGCGCGAAGGTATCACTGGCTTTCTGACCGTGTGAAAGAATTCGTGGTTGAACCCCACGAAGCCATTGTAGGCGACACAAAAAGAGACACCGTGTTGAACATGACAGCTAAAGAATGCAGAAAAGCCTCAGTTGACATATCTAAAGAGAAGCCCACAAAATTCAAGCACTTGCTAGAATCAGCCAGACCCGCATATCAAAAGTCTCTACGCCAATGGATGCCAAACACAAACGACTATGCAATCAACATTCTATCTATGCCCGAAGAATCAACTGGAATGCACTACGCAAAGCTTACGAGTTTCAGCCAAGAAAAAGTCGCTGAGTTCATCGAAACACGAGCCAAAGAACTAGAAACAATGATCCACAAGAAAACGCCATAACACACCATAAAGACCCATTTTTATTTCTATATTGAAAGAGACAATCGAAGTAGCGACAACCACAAAGTTCCATAAAGAGTGAATCATCTCCAAAACAAAATGTCATAAATCTCACTCGACATCAAAACAATTTTTCTCCTCCATCTACAGCACCTTCACACTTGAGCTAATGGGAGCACATAACAGAAGGCCTAGCCTAAGATGGACGAACGATTTTTATTAACTGTACAAGGTCAACACTTTTCGTATACCCATCACAGAAACATGATACTTGTCAGCCCCATCCTTCTTAACAAAATGCACATACCCAAGCTCCTTAAGCTTTCGTAAATGCTCCAGAATAGTGGAAAGCTCCTTATCTGTCCACTTCGCAATCTCCCCTACCGCAAGTGACCTTTCAGCGTTAATGGCGCCCACATTATGCAACATGCATAAAAACCTGAACTCTTCAGGCAACTCTGGACGAGGCGAAACAGGAGGATACCCACTCATAACTTATCTCTCTCCTAAAACTCTCTTATAAACATCAACAGTTTGCTTCGCAACAGCCTTCCAACTAAACCTGCTCTTGACGGTCTCATACGCATTTTTGACCAACCAATCCCTATAGCCTTTATCAGACAAAACGCGCTCAACCCCCCATGCAATCGAATCAAGACTACGAGGATACACATGAACGCCCGTTCTATCATGTTCCACCACCTCTGCCAAGCCACCCACCTGACTAGCCACCACAGGCACCCCCGCCGCCATACCCTCCAACGCAACAATCCCAAACGGCTCATAGACCGAAGGCACAACCATCACATCTGCGCCCTTAGTCAAAGCAATTAAATCATTATCAGAAATAAACCCAGTGAAGTTGATCCGCCACCGTTGCCCAGACTGATCGGCTAACCACTCTAAATGCCCCTTCATCCATCCTTCACCAACAACAATAAACTTCGCCTCAGGAAAACGCCAGCTAATACGCGGCACAGCTCTAATCAAAAATTCAACCCCTTTCTGTGGCACCAAACGCCCAACATAAAGCACCATTTTCTCATTATCTCCAACTCCAAAACGTCTCCTAACAGCCCACTGGTCAACACCAACATCATACTTTTCAACTTCAATCGCGTTCGGAATAACATCCACCTTCTCTCCAGGCACATGAAAATGACCACAAACCTCACCCTTCATAGAATTGCTTGTCACAATTACACGAGCTGGTTCATAACATGCCCACCACTCCATTCCATCAATCGTATAAGAACCAGGATCATGCAAACTTGACCGCCCATGCTCAGTGCTATGCATCGTACAAACCAAAGGCTTGTTCAAAAAATGTTTGAAACCAATACCCGCAGGCGCCACAAGCCAATCGTGGATGTGGATCAGATCAAAATCAATGTCTCTGTTTGCCGCGGCTAAGCGTTTCTCCAAGAAATGGTTGAATAAAAAAGTCCACGTAAGGAAGTTTGGATGCCCAACTTCGGTTTTAGAACGGTAAACCTTGAAACCCTCAACCTCTTCATAGTCTGGTGTTCCCGGAAAATCCAACGTAACAACGCCTACATCGTTTCCATCTTTCGTCAACGCCTTTGCCAACCCAAAAACGTGACGGGCAACCCCCCCGACAATTCGAGGTGGAAACTCCCAAGACAACAAACATATTTTCATAAATCACACTTTGCCATTCGCTGCTAATGATTCAAGTTGCTTCACTCTAGCTTCAACAACTGCTACAAGTCTTTTGCGAAGTGTTTTACCAACTAATTCCTCACTTGTTATGGACGATATTTTTTCCGCAAGCTTTTTGTCGCCTAAAACTTGACTCAACCACCTCTCGAAGTCGCCCCTTTCTGTATGGTATTTGAGCGACTGAATAGTGACCATATTGAGGGCCCTAGCAAACTCGAACATATCATGGGTTGTCACATTAGTTGGTCGTGCAAACTCGTAGAAGAATGTGAAGCCCTTATCGGTGGGCAGTCGCCGCAGAATCCACTTGGCCGCAAGCTCAGGTTTCTGAAGCTCCTGCAAAATCCTAGCCTCAAAATCGGAGATCACATTAGAAAACGAAACGAAAGCATCGATCGGGTTTCCCGAAGGATTAAAGTAGCAATGTACGTCGCCAGGTCCTCCACCCTTCACGCTCATATAATACAAGTGATCGCTCATCTGGAAATACCGCCAAAATCTCAGCCAAAACTTATCTCCTAAACCCTTCACAAAAGGTTCCAAACCCTTCAAGAATTCGTAAGAAACCCTCTGCATCGAATTGCTAATCCAAGCGCTTGGATCACGTTCAAGATCAGCCCACGAAATAGTATCATACTCGTGCACATCTATTTCTCCAACCGGCTGATGGAGACGTACAACCTCGGAAGGAGTTCGCCAATACAAATGTTCCCACTTAAGGACTTCACCCGGCAGCCATCTGAGAAATTCATGGATTCCAGTCTCGGGCCAATGGTGCTCCCCAAAAGTCTCATAATCGATAAAGATAACAACCGTTTGTCCTTCTATGGCCGCTATCCAGCTCGCGTATCTCTGAGCTGTCAAAGGCCATTCGTTCCACCACGTTGAAGAGAAACGGAAGCCAATGTCATCTGAGAGACGGTAGTTGCGAACCAGAACAGGAATAGAAGAACCCTTTGCCTTATATACGTAGTTTGGGCTTCGCCAATCAAGGATTCGTTCAACACCTTCTGTTATTATTGCCTTGTAGCCCATATCCGCGACAGTTTTAGCGATGGCATTGTTGTAGAGGCATTCGGTGTTTTCAAATACTTTTGGTTCATAATCAAACAGGTCTTTCATTAGTTGTCGATGCATCTTTACCTGTTCGATAAATTCAGATCGGTTGATGCCGAATAGGCTGGCGAGAGAATGATAGTATGTTTCGTCTAGAAACTCTACGCATCCGGTTTGCGCCAACTGCTTAAACGATTCGAGGAGACTTGGATTCCAGCTTTTACACTGCTCGATAAAGACTCCTGAAATTCCATAGGAAACCTTGAACTGCTTCTTTTCTCGTTTGAATTTTTCAATCTCGTTGAGGATTATGTTATTTGCTGGGAAATAGCATTTCCTAGCTGCACGGTCGAAAATGTGTTTGTTAAGAGCATTATCGAAGTAGAGTTCGAAGAGGTCTTTCTTGGATTCTGGGGGTCTTGCCAGTAGGTCTTGGTGGAAATTGGGGTTTAGCCGCAGTGGCTGGTGGACCTCGAACATGAGACAGATGTCAGTCAAAGTTGTTCCGACCTACTGGAATTTTTTGGTCGTTCCATAGTAATATCTCCCATTTATTTAGTTTCACTACTAGAAAATTTTTCTAGAACATTTCTTTCAAAGTTCGGTGCGTCGAGCAACACATCCTCAACATAAGCTCTTAAAGGTTCAGCCACGCTCCATGCTTGAGATATGCAACCTCTAGGATAATGTGGTGGTTCACCATCGAAGATTTCACTTAACGTTCCAAGTCCAGCATACAACATCTGCTTCTTAAAAAAAGGTTGAAGAAAGCTTTCAAAAGCAAAGTTTCGCCACTCTGCATCAAAGTTTTTGACTTCCATGAACGCTGTGACGAACGGTCCAATCAACCAAGGCCATACTGTACCGTTGTGATAAGCATAGTCTCGCTCAGCCCAGTTTCCAGAATATCTTCCGCGATATTTCGGGTCGTCCTCGGACAGGGTTTTCAGCCCATAAGTTGCCCAAAGTTTTTCGTGTACAGTAGAGACTACTGCTGCTTGCTTTGTTTTATCAAGCATAGAAAAGTCGAGAGAAACAGCGAATATTTGATTTGGCCTAAGTGACGCATCCTCAAATTCATCGTTTATGACGTCGAAGAGACAGTGCTTCTGAGCATTCCAAAATTTTTCATTAAAGCTCTTCTCAGCTCTTTCCGCGATGTCTCGATATTTTTCAACCAAGTCGCGGTGCTTGAAACGGCTTGCGAGAAGCTCCATTACTTTTAACGCGTTATACCATAATGCTTGAATTTCAACTGCTTTTCCATCTCGAGGGGTAACTGGGTTGTTGTTTGTCATGGCATCCATCCACGTTAGCTGCGGTCCATGCATGAGCAAACCATCAATGTCTAAGTGTATGTCGTTTATTGTTCCTTGTATGTGATGGCTAATTACAGACTGCAACATTGTCCAAAGTTTTTGCTGGACGAAGGTGATGTCACCTGTGTATTTTAGGTATTGAAGAACGGCATTGAAATACCACAAAGTCGCATCAACAGTGTTGTAAACTGGTTTTTCTCCAGCCTTGTCTGGAAAACGGTTTGGAACAACACCATTACTGCAGTAATGCTTGAAAGTTAGAAGAATTTCTCTTGCGTCTTCAAAACGTCCAGTGACGAGAGTTAAACCTGGCAGAGAAATAAGCGAGTCGCGCCCCCAATCTTCAAACCAATGGTAGCCCGCAATAACAGTTTTTGTTTTTGTGGATGAACGGTTTGCAATGAAAGAGTCAGCGGCTAGAATGAGCCATTTTAACCAGTCTTGCTGAGTCGCTCTTGGATGTTGGTCGTAGAATCTTGTTAAGAGAGAAACTGATCTGTCGACCTCTTTTTGGTAAGAGCTGTTGAGACTTTTCAATCCTCTACAGAGGGATGAATGAACATTTTCAGCGTCTTCTCCGTCTTCACTCGCCACAGCAATAATGTAAAATTCTGTTTTTTCACCAGATCTTACGGGAATTTCAAATCGTCCAGGTATGTAACAATCATCAAAACAACTGGTTCCTTGGGAACTGTCTGTCCTAAAGAATATGTCTTCAACCCATTTGTCTCCTTTGGAGATGTACTGTCCCAAGTTCGTAGACATAACCAGTGTGGATTGAGGTTTGGCTATCTGAAGTATTGTTTTTTGTGCAGATGGTTTCTGAACGAAGCTCCATCCAAGGTTGTTTTTATCGGTAACTGAGTGGAAGTGTCTCGAATTGATGAAGGGAAAAATCTGTAAGGCTACTTTTTCCTTGAGCGGAGAGAAAACTTCGTAAAAAACAACTATGGCGTTCTTTTGGTAAGGCATAAAAATTGTCTTGCGAAGCTTCAATTTGTTCATATTATAAGTGAAAGTGGGGAATAGAAGCAGCAAGAAGTTTTTGAGATATTTGTAACCTTGTGGATGTATGCCGTGTCTGAATTCGTTGGCACCTAAGGGAAAGGCTTCGCCGTCAACAAGAAGTTCTTCGTCGAGCTTTGAAAGCACAACTCTCCTATCAACGGGAGGATTAAAAGACGCAACTAAGAGCCCATGGTACTTGCGCGTGTTGATTCCCAAAACACTGGAAGAAGCATACCCGCCTAAACCATTTGCCACAACCCATTCTAATCTGATTGCCCTTTCCAAGTTAGAGAGAAAGCCACTGCTCAATTCGATTTTTGGCAAACTGTTTTCCATTCTGATTTAATCCTTAGGGCTTTACCAGTTTGGCGACGTTTTTTCCTCGCGCAACCCCATAGTATCTAGCAACTGGGTTGCACTTTGTCCTTAACAGGAAAGCATGAGGCTGTCGCAATTTTAATTCCGTGAGCGTTTCAGCGAATCCCATACCCTTAGCGACCACAAAGTCAGTTTCATCATAGGCCTTAATGAACTCTCCTGAACGCTCGTCTGGCAAAGGCAATCCAACAGCGTCAGCCCCAGTTGTGATGGTGGCATCTGCTAATTCATACATGCCAACAGCTTTAGCATCTTCTAAAGTAGCATCGTTCAAAATGGGACCGCCCTTCACTACAACTATAACCTTTGCACCCAGCTGCTTCAATTCGCTAACTAGAAGCTTGTCTAGAGCTATTTCCCCAGCATTGTCTATTAGATAGAGAATGTTGCTCGCCTTCGCAGCTTCTTCGTAGATTTTTGATATGTCATCAATTACCAATTCCTTTTCAGCGTCAGCAATCAATTGGTCCAGTTGATCAAAATCGACTTCGTGTTCAGGAATGTCAAATTCGATGATATTGCCCACAATCGCAGCTAGACAGGCCTTTCGAAACCTTTCCTCTGATGATTTTTCTTTTTCAATCATGCCTCGAAGCGAAGGAAGCAGTTCCAAAGCCACCTGATTACTCTCACGTTTCTTAGCTGCATAAACATCTGGATTACCTGAGATTTGTTTGATCATTCGATCACGTGTTGTCCCAAGAAAGGCCGCAACTGCGTCTGGTCTAAACTCCTTTGCCATGTATTCTAGAAGTGCTGACGCCGCTTTAAATTGCAAGTCAGGATTTTTTGTGGCTTCTGCAATCTCCAAATAGCCGCGGTGAATTATGCACGAAAGGCATTCGATTTCAACCTTCAAATACGAGCACCCTTAGAGAGCAGTTGCAGCTTGAGCAAAATCTAAAAGCACTTTGTATGGTTCTTTTACTTTCACAATGCCACTTGCGACAAGAACGCCTTTTGTGCCAAGTTTTAACGCTGCAGTCACATCGTTGCCGCTGGTTATGCCTGCGCCGCAAAGAATCGTAACCTCTGGGTTCACTTTCTTGACAAGCTCAACAGTTTCAGTAACAATTTCAGGTTTGGCTTTTGACACTGGGATGCCGGTTCCGATGAGTTCAGGCGGCTCTATCGCTATAAAATTTGGCTTTAATGTTGCGGCAGAGAGGCTTA
This sequence comes from Candidatus Bathyarchaeota archaeon, assembly GCA_026014805.1. Taxonomy (NCBI): domain Archaea; kingdom Thermoproteati; phylum Candidatus Bathyarchaeota; species Candidatus Bathyarchaeota archaeon. Next base: position 23,935 of record JAOZHR010000024.1, read on the forward strand.
CGCTTGCGTTGTTGGTGCAGATCACTTGAACCAAATTGAGCCCCTTAGCTCTTCTGATTACAGCGTCGATTTCAGCTAATTTTAAACGTCGCTCCGAGTGGTTGACTAACGTTCCTATTGCTCCAGCTTCTTTCACTGCTTCAGGTAAAACGTGACCAGTGAAGCTGCCCGGTCCTATAGAATCAATGTGCTGAGCGAAAATTGGCAGAGAAAATGTTTTGGCAAGCTGAGCTATGTCTGAGTATTGAGGGGCAAGCCCGATACACACATCTGTTTTGCAGCTAACTTTCTCTGCTTTCTTAGCTAATTCTAGAGCTTTCTTTCCCGTACCCTCCATGTAAGTTTTTAAGTTTACAAGAATTAATGGTGTCCAAAGCATTTTCATTTGTGTTGTCACCGCTTATAGCATAAAGAGATAGCGTTAAAACAGTTTTGCAGAATTACTTTTGGTTTTCCGCCACATAATAGTACTCGCCTATTTTGCGCTGATGCTTGTCGGTCCTTGAACCTTCCTTGTTTACTCGTGGTCTTTTTGTCGTTGGGTCTCGTCGAAAAGTGACTTTCATTTTTTTCAGAAAAGCATTCATGCCTTTTCTGAGAGTTGTTGGAGGGTTAGCAATACCTTTTACACCTGGCTCTCCATCGAAGACCATCAACCGGTCAGCGATGAAATCTTGTGCAACTACATCGTGTTCTACAACAAATGCTGTGGCGTTTTTGTTTTCAATGACTCTTCGAATGGTGCGAGCCATGTTCAAACGTTCTTCAACGTCTAGATAAGCGCTTGGTTCGTCAAGCAAGTACAGTTCAGCTTCACGGGAAAGACATGCCGCAATGGCGACTCGTTGAAGCTCACCCCCACTTAGTTGACTCACATCGCGATCTAACAGTCCTTTCACATTGAGAGGTTGCAAAACTTCGCTATGATACCAGCTTGCCGTGAAATCTTCCTTTTTGATGCTTCTTAGCAGCTCTTCTGCGGTGCCCTCATATGCCGCAGAGATGTATTGCGGTTTATAACTTACTGCTAATTCGTATGATGCAGATGTTGTTCCCTTGTCGGGTTTCTCAATTCCAGCCAAAAGCTTTATGAAAGTTGTTTTTCCAATACCGTTTGGACCTAAGATTCCAATAACTTCTCCTTTCTTAACCTCTCCTGGCTCCACTCCTAAAGTGAAACCTTCGTAAGACTTTATCATTTTCTCCCATTTCAGTACAGTTTCGCCAACACCCCAGCTTACTGTTGGAGGTTTTACGTGGAAAACTATCGACTCCTTTCTGAACCGAACGTTTTCATCTGAAATAAACCCTTCCAAGTAGATGTTTATGCCCACACGCACTCCGTGAACGTGGGAGATGATGCCGTAAACACCCGGTTCTCCATAGAGGACACAGATTTGATCTGACAAATAGTCGAGTATGGCGAGATCATGTTCTGCAACAATCACCATCTTATCTTCTTTTTTCAGGCTTCGTATTGCGCGAGCAACTTCCAGACGCTGTTTGACATCCAGATAACTTGAAGGTTCGTCGAAAAGGTACACGTCAGCCTCTCTGGATATGGCGGCGGTCACAGCGACTCGTTGAAGCTCGCCGCCGCTTAAGATGTCCAAAGCGCGATTCCAAATCGGTCCAAGTTGTAGCTGCTTGGCAACTTTCTTCAACTCATCTCTTTCATCAAGCCTCTCCAATAGTTCATAAACTTTGCCAGTGACTACTCGGGGAATCTTGTCTACGTACTGTGGTTTCTGGGCGACTTTCAAATTGTTTTGGCTTAGCTTCAGGAAATATTCTTGAATGGTTGAACCTCTATAATGCTTAATGATCTCTGTCCAAGGTGGGGGGCTGTCGTAGTAACCAAGATTTAGGTCAATTTCGCCAGACAAGATTTTAATTGCAGTGCTTTTCCCAATACCGTTTTGACCTAGCAACCCGAGTACTACGCCTTGCGATGGAGTTGGCAGACGGAAAAGCTTGAAGGCGTTTGGTCCAAAACGGTGGCTGCATTCTACTTCAAGTTCATCTGGCAAATTGACGATTGCAAGGGCTTTGAAGGGACACTTTTTGACGCAGATGCCGCATCCTACACAAAGGGCCTCGACAACTCTGGGTTTATCTTCTTCAAAAGCTATGGTCTCAACCTTGCTTCTCACTTTAGGGCAAAAGCGATAACATTCTCTATTGCAACGTTTGGATTTACATCTATCTTTGTCGAGTACTGCGATTCTAATCATGATCTTGCCCATTATTTAATGTTGACTCTTATAGAGTATATGGGAAATTTATAGCTGTTAGCTATTTAACTATTCAAAACCAAGATTTGCATGTAGAAAACGCGTATTAAGTTTTGATTTCTGTTATATTGTGTCGTGTATTATTTTGAAGACGCGTGCGCATCTGAAAAGTCCGCGCTGCAGTTGTATTTGTGTTGTACATTTAGACGCGAAGGTTTATTAAATCGTAATATATGCTTTTATTTACCAAAGCTAAAGAGATCACCAAGATGGCCCTACAGATTTGCAAAAAAACAAGCAGATACGAAGAAATACTCAACAAAGCAGTAAATAAGACACTCAACCGAGTTTTCGGGACCACAGCAGCCAATGTCATTTACACATACTTGGAAGATTACCATTCTATAAGGAAAAACGAAATCGCCGAAAACCTTGAATCTTTCAGTCAAGCAATGCAAGAATACTTGAATTCAGGGGCAACAGTCGTGCAGAAAGAGATACTCGAAAGCTTCTACTCTGGTCTAAGCCTGTTTCAACACGTTGAACTTGAAGAAAACACAAACAACGAGTTTGTCGAACGCCTTAGGACACTACTGCCTTAATAGGAAAGGCAACGCCAATCGTTTTTAGTTTTTGAAGCAAGAAATCATCCTAGCAGAAGATTACACAGGAATCTTGATAGCTTCTATTCATAAGCCCAGAAGACAAGCTTCCTATAAGACAAAAGTCTTTTCCGATCGTGAAAGCTTTTTACAGTTTTAATAAGATGTAATGAACATGAAAGCTTAGAGTTAAGCTGGGACACTTAATGAGAGTTCTTTTCGTAGAACCGCCGAAAGAATATTGGTTTGTCATGGGCGAATATCTTCCTCCCCCTCTTGGAATCCTTGAACTAGCTGCTTACCTTGAAAGCCAAGACAGAAACGTTGAGATAGAAGTGCTTGACTGCCAAGGTGAAGGATTAGGTTGGAAAGAGTTAGAAAGGCATATCGAATCATCGAACCCCGATATAGTGACTCCAAGCGCCCTCGCAACATGCAACGCCTACACAGTTCTCCGCACAGTAGAGACTGCGAAAAAAATAGACCAAAACATCACAACAATTGTCGGAGGACAACACTTCACAGCCACAGCGCAGGAAAGCCTCGAAAACTATCCAGAAATCGACCTAATTGTGCGCGGAGAAGGCGAACAAACCTTCAGAGAGCTAGTGCAGGAATTTAAGAAGAAGAAACCTTCCCTTTCAAAAATCAAAGGCATCTCCTTCAGGCATAGGGGAAAAATCGTTCACAACCCCCCACAACCTTTAATTGAAAACTTGGATGACTTGCCCTTGCCAGGCTACCACTTCGTAAAAGAACACATGAACAAGTATCATTTCACTATGATGGCCAGCGCAAAACCATACGCTCTCATTGAAGGCTCGAGAGGGTGCCCCCACAAATGCACTTTCTGCTCTCAATGGAAACATTGGCAGGGCACATGGAGAATCAAATCGGCAAGGCGAATAGCAGACGAATTTGAATACTGCTATAACGAGTTTGGAAGCAGATTTCTTTGGCTAACTGACGACAATTTCGATCTAGGAAAACACGCCGATGACTTGTGCAACGAAATAGCCAAGCGGGGAATTGCCGACGACATAATGTGGTTCATGCAGGCCAGATGCGACGACGTCATTAGGCACAAGGATGTTTTGCCTAAGATGCGGAAAGCTGGAAACCGTTGGATACTCACAGGGATAGAGAGCGGCAACAAGGCCACACTAGAGAGGTTCCACAAAAAAATAAGTCCCAAAGACGCCGAAGAAGCGATAAAACTGCTAAAAGAAAACGACATCTTCGCCCAAGCCACCCTCATCATAGGGGAACGAACAGACTCAGCTAAATCGATCGCTAAGTTGAGAGAATTCGTAAACCACATCGACCCTGATTTGGCAATCTTCATGATTCTAACACCGTTTCCCGGAACCGAACTTTACGAAACTGCTAAACAAAACGGGTGGATAGAAGACACGAACTGGGCAAACTATGACATGACTCACGCAATAATGCCTACCGAAACCTTGTCCAGAAAGGAGGTACAAGAAGAACTGTACAAATGCTACCGCAGCTTCTACGGTTCCATGGGCAGACGGTTCAAAGGACTCTTCTCCCCAAACAAGCTGAAAAGAAAAACCTATAGATACCTTGCAAGCCAAGGTCTTTTGAAAGCGTTAAGGGACCTGTTTTGAGAACACGCCACAACTTTGCCACTATATTTTTCCTCACATTCTCTTTTTTAGGACTAATCCTCATCGCCGTATTTGCAAACGTGGCGCCAACAACACAAAACGAAGTTTCTTGGCGAAAACCCCTCGTCGGTACTGTTTTCAGCATTGTCTGCGTCCTAGGAATTCTTGCTGGCGCATTTCCTTCAAAATGCTCAAAAATGTTTCATTTTAGAAAGATAAAGCAGGAAGGGTTTGCTCACGAATCAGCTGGTTCGCTGGAAAAGCACGCATTTCGTGGGCATCACCCTAATTGCGGAAACTTTGGTGCTCACGTATTTCGAGTGGGCAACAGAGTTTTTTGCGCTGGTTGCGTGGGATTGATTCTAGGCGCTGTTCTTTCTCTCCTTGGAGTTGCACTGTACTTCTTTGCCAATCTACCAATTTGGTTGAACCATTGCCTGGTTTTTTGGATCGGTCTCATAGGAGTTTCTTGTGGGCTGCTTCAGTATCACCTGTTTAACTGGGGCAAAAGCTCTATTCACCTCTCAGTGAATACTTTCTTTATCTTTGGTATGTTTCTACTTCTTGTTGGAGTCGACGCAATAACTCAGAATGTCATTGTCGATTTTTATCTGATTGCCTTAAGCATTTTTTGGCTCTATACCAGAATACTGCTTTCTCAACTCGACCACAAAGAAATTTGCGATGCTTGTCCCATTGAAGAATGCGGAATTTTGCCGTAGAAAAAGCGTGGAAAATGACTAGTGTCTGCGCCGCATTCCGTAGAGCGCGCCAGCGATAAGCAGTATGCCAACAATAACTATTATGAGTGGCCACAAGTAACTCCATACATTAGCAAGCCCTAACAAGATCGCCAGCCCAAAGAAGACAATCATAACTCCAAAGATTATCCCCGCTATAGCCCCCCCGTGAGGCAACCCAAAACATTCATCTTCAACATGATGGCGTTCACGCGACCCAAAACATTCATTGTCCGAGCGATACTTTTTTTCCGGACGAGATACTCGCAGTGGCGCACCACAATCCGCGCAGACCTTGGCATCGTCCTCGTTTTTGGCTCCACATTTAGTACAGTAAACCAAGCCTGTTCTCTCCATAATCCAAACACTTGATTGGCTGATTCGTTTTTAAGATTTTGGGTAGCTTTAACGGCTCAGCGAACCTCGTTTCACGATTTTAAGCTGCAAAAAGCTGGAAATTGCGACTAAACTATGTATTTCTGGTTCGTCTTTTCAAAATCCTTCACAATTTCCATCACACGTCTTGGCGCCTTCAAAGCATCCAACGGGACCCCCCGCAGTAGAGACCAAGGACCTGACTTCGCCAGCCGCGTGGCAACATGTTCCTCACCGAAGCACGCTTTAGAAACCCTGTGCACGAGGGGTCGCACTTCAGCTTCCGAGATGTACCCTAAGGCGTGAAGGTACTCATGAAGTAGTAGTGTATAGACGAAAGCGTTTAACAGCTTTCTAGACTTCGTGGTTGATTCAACTATTTGGACAAGAACACGGTTTAAAACTATGTTGTTTGTTCCTAACGGATGGTACGCCCCAAGCCTGAGAGGCATGTCATCGAGGAAAAGCATCATTCCTCGCCTTTGTTGCTTCAAAACAGCCTTCGCGTTGTCTTTTACTATCTCCCACACTTCGCTGTATCCCTGCGCATTATCCAACCACTTTCGGTTCGCTTCTATCTTGTCCATGGATCCTTCAACTTATCTGAAGTGAAAAATCGGTGTTTTCCTTCTTTAATCTTTTGCAGCATTACAGTTTTAGGGCTTCGGTGACACCGCGACGAAGACCACAACGCCGACAATAGCAAGGCCCACTATAACAAAAAGGAGAATATACTCTTGCGGAAAACCAAAAATGTAATGTTGCACGTTGTAGTTGAGAGTTACGGATTTGATTTCTTCTGAGAACCGGTTTTCAAAGCTGAAGCTGTACGTGCCTGTTTTCGCGGCGGTAAATCGAAAGTTTGTTGGGTTAGCAATTGTGTAGTTCAGGATTATCATACCATCGGGATCGGAAACAGAGAAGTTAATTGCGTTGCCCAATACAATTACTTGTCCAGAAAATTCGTCTCCCTCGTTCAGGTTTACAGTCCTAATTTCGCTTTTTCCTCCTGGCAGTTCTATAGTCTCAGAATATGCAATGGCAAATCCACACGCTGAGACGAAAGCAAGGAGAACGCAAAGAACAGCAAGAAGGCCCTTCATACTCTTAGCTACCGTGTTCTAGTAGGAATCTTGAGAGAAAAGAATTATGAAAACCAAATATGAATCAGCAATACAGCAAGTCATCACAACATTATCTTAGCATAAGGATCCTCAGCCTCTTCCGGAAAATCCACTTTCTTTCTCACCTGCCGCATCACCCGTTTTCTATTCTTCGTGAAAGTACCTATCAAACTAGCTTCTATACCCTGTTTTTGCAATTCCCGAAGCGCTTGCTCTCTTTTCTCAGGGTCGACTGCAGCTAGAAGAGTGCCAGTAGAAGAGATTGAGAGAAGCTCTCTTTGCGAAAAATCAAAGTACTTCCGAAGAATCTGTGCCTCTTCCAAAATTGGAAACTTATCCGAATCCACAGTAAAGCCGAGATTTGAATTTTCAGCCATTTCGTTCAAAGCTGCTACCAGCCCTCCTTCAGTGGTATCATGCATAGCGTGAACTCCTCCGAGATCAGCAAGAAGAAATGCCTCTTTGACGCATGTTTGCTTGTTTACTAGGTTTTGAAGCGCTCGGGTTCGAGCGGTAGTGAAGAGTTTCTCTGCAAGGGTTCTGTGCGTGAGAGCGAAGTTGACAACTGTTTCGAGGCCAATTTGCTTAGTGCAAAGTATATGGTCTCCAGCTTGGGCGCCTCCTGGAGTAATCAGCTTATCTTTGTGAACTACACCATAAGCAGTGCACGCTCCAACAAGTGTTGAAAGCCCATCATAGGTCCCCGTGTGTCCAGTTACAATCGTCATGCTAAGCTCCTCTGCTGCCGTACAGACTTGCTTCATAACTCTTATGAAAGTGTTCGCTTTCATTGACGGGGGGCCTGTCAGCGTTATTGTGCAAAATTCTGGCTTCGCGCCGAACAAGGCTACGTCTGATGCTGCATAGTGTATGAGTAGCCAGCCAAACCATTTCTCCGGTACGCCGATGCAGGGATCTGTGGATACAACGAGATATTCGTTTTCGTTTATTATGTGAACGCCTGAGTCGAAGCCAGGCGCGGGTGGGATTATGGTTTTTGGGTGTTTCTTTATGCATTTAAGCAGTTTTCTTAGCTCGTTAGTATGGAGCTTTCCCACTTCAACCATGTCCAAAGGAGCTATATTTTCAACATTTTAACGCCTTTACTGGTTATTTTGAAAGGCAACCATTCCAACGGATGGTCGCAGCCTTCTATCTTCACTATACGCAGTTCTCTGCAACATTTCTCTTCATTAAACCTGAAGAAGAAAATGTTATGGGATTTGTTTAGGTCGAGATCGGTTGCCCGCTGAGTTGCAACGTCTTTCTGCGTAGCCTCGGTCATTATATCTATGTTGACAATGTTGTCGAAGTGGCACCAATTGATGGTCCAATCCTCCACTGGGTCCATATACTTCAAATCGTATAAGGAGAAGAGTTGTTCGCTGAAATCCCCAGCTGCGAATCTTGTCACCTTCTTTTCTGAAAGCAAGTTATCGATACGTTTCATTTCCTCAAAGTTGTCTAGACCGAAGTAAATTACTCTTGGGTCTTTTGGGTAAGGTTCAAAATGGGGAAAGGCTTGTATAGCGATTAGTTTTCCTGCCTTCTCGTAGGGTTCTATGTTCCATCCAAAGGATTTGAAGTATGCTCTCAACCGTGGAAACGGCTTATCCATAACGTCGAAAGCAACGGTTTCCCCTTCTTGCAGTCCTTGCCAAAGAAACTGCATGGCAAAAACGGTTTTTCCAGCCCCCACAGGTCCATAAAGAATGTTTCGCGAACCAGACTCGATTCCGCCGCCTATTAACTCGTCAAGCCCTTTGATTCCAGTTTTGAGTTTCACTACGCTTACCGCTTTCTGTTCATTTATATATTCCTATCATGCCGCTTTTGGCAAGCAAATATATGAAATAAGCACTAACGAGAAGCTCTGGTACTATGTAGGCGCCGTTATAGATAGCAGAGTAAATAATGGGGCTCATTCCCTCAGGAGCATAAGAGCCAAAAAAAACTATTCCAGAAACAAAATGTGCCAAGAACCTACCAAAGATTCCTATAGTTGCTCCAATAAGCGCTGGAGTAACATTTCTTTGCTGTTCCCCTTTTCTATTGGTTCGTATTTTGTCTTCTAGCCACAATAGAAAGATGAAACTAAACGCAAAAATCCAAGAAAAGAACAAAGTCTCACTTAGCTTATATTGCGTCAGCTCGTAGCTGAAAAGGAAGAAAGTAATAACGCAAAGCAACACTGCGATTAACCGGTCTATGGTAATAGTTGTCCCTTTGCCCAAAGATGGGCGCCTTTGAAAGAAGCCAGTGAGTCCGAGGGCTCCAAAGGCTATTGGATAATCGAGCAACGCCTGCATTGGATGATAGACAAAAGGTTCGACTACTAACTGAACGAGTCCATAGAGTGCACCGGCAAATAGACCTATTTTTGGGCCTCTTCTCAACGAGAGCCATATAATAGGCACCATTGAACCGGCTGTTACCGAGCCTCCTTGTGGTAGACTGAATACCTTTACGTAACTTAGTGCAGTTGAAACAGCAACAAAAGCAACTATTTCAGCGATTATCTTTGTTTGAAATATGGCCTTACTTTCACTCAACTTCATTCCCTCCGCCAGTATTACCTGGATCAGGTTCAAAGGGTTAATGGGTTTCACCCATCTTCTCAGCCGGGTCACGTTCCCAGCTCCCCTGCTAGAGCATAAAAAAGGAATCAAATATATAACAGTAACGATGCAAATGGCAGTCTGCCAAAACATAGAATAGGGGAGACTCCTTTAAGCACTGAAAAGGAGTTCTCGCCTTGGTCAACACTGGTCTTGTCGGAAGATGTGGTCTTTATTGTGGTGCTTGTGAGATTTATAGAGCTCATAAAGACGGTGGGAAGTATCGTCAACGAGTAGCAGCTTTTCTTAAGTGCCCTCCAGAGAAAGTGCGATGCGAAGGTTGCCAAGTTTTAACTCCTGAATGCTGGGGCAACGATTGCAAAATCCTCCAATGCTTAAACGCGAAAGGATTCAAGTTTTGCTATGAATGCCTTAACTATAAGGAGCATGATTGCGAAAAATTCGAGAGGTTCTCGGAAGCATACTTGAAAGAAGACGGAGTAGATTTGAGAGCTAATCTATCGAGAATTGAAGCAGGCGAGGTTGAGGATTGGCAAAAGAAGTCTAAGGAGAAGTTCCGCTGTCCATATTGCGGTAAACCCCTGTCTTTCGGCGCATTTAGAAAGAAGTGCTACCACTGCGGTAGAGACCTTCACATTAGAACATGATATGGCGGTCGCATATTGAAAATCCATTTTCCATTTAAAGCGAAAATAGTCTACTTAATCTTATCCAAAAAACCAGAAGAAGCGTTAGAGCAGCTTAGCAGGTACTACAATGTTGAAATTCCTAAAGTGAGAATCGGCATGCCGAAGGGCCACGCGAAAAATCGGGGTTGTTATGTTGTTAGAAAGAAGACAATATACTTCTCAAACCAAGATGCTCTTTATAACCCACATGTTGTACTCCACGAATTCTATCATCACTTACGCACTCGAGGAGAAAAACATAGAGGCACCGAAAAACTAGCTGATGCATTCGCTAAAAATTTTCTAGAAGTTTATAGACAGATGCCCGGCATCCACGGTGACCAGATAGAAACCGATACAAATAGCATTCAACAAATATAATGTACTGATTCTCAATAAAGAAGCTTGAAAACAAATCTTAAAGGACTCAGACCAAGCTCTCACATTAGAATCTCTTTGTGCACCAAGCCATTATACACCCCAAAGTTCCAGCGGCCACGTCAATTGCACCATCAATGTTATGCAATGTGATTGGCAATGTAAAGAATGGGTTGTACGGGACCTCAAACATAGGAAAAAGAAATCGTTCACTTAACTCCCATAATAAGCCGCCAACAAGTAGGAATCCAAGTAGTCGGATTAGTAGGTCTGTGTAATGCAGGCTTTCTTCATCGAACTTGCTCATTAGATGCTTATCCAAGCCCATAACGTTTGCTAACTTGCTTGCGGATTCTGACAATACGAAGCCGAATAGAAAGTGTTCAGGTATGTCAAGCTCCGGAAAAATTCGGTTTAGAAAGAGAAAATCTATAAAGACAATTGCCAAAAGCAGAAAGCCTGGTAAAACCACCCTTTTATCAAGCAAAACCGCTTTAATCATCATCCAAAATTTTTCTTTCCATCATCCTCATCTTTCTTTTTAATCTGTAACATTTTTTTGCATATCTTTTAGATTATCGTAGTTCAAGAATTTATACTCGAGGCGTTCTTAAAAATGGTGACAAGGGGCTTTTTCTTGTCTGATTGTTAAGTACAGATGGATGTCGCACATGTCTTGGATATTAAGTTCAGATCTAATTTGTGACAGAGCTTTGAACTTTAGGAAGGCTTATTCTTAGGTCGCAGACATCACCCATAGAATCTGGTGGTGAACTTCTGAATTTACGTTATTTTTATAGGCGAGTAGCCTCTCCTTTTCGAGTAAGGCGTACAAAAATGAGTATTTCCCACTCCAATCCACAATCGTGGAGACAGCAATTTATGCTATACAAACTTGCTGAGATAGGAGCTTACCACAGAACTGTGAAGGTCTCTACCCAACATATGGCGGAAAAGGTCGGGATTTCCCAACAGACAGCCTCTCGCCACCTAATAGAACTCGATAACCTAGGCTGGATCAACCGGTCAATCACGCCTGAAGGTTGCCTAATTAGGCTGACCGATTTGGGGAAGGCGCAGTTGAATAATCTACACTCGAAGTTGAAAGTCATTGTAGAAGCTGCTCATCCTCTTTCAGTAACACTCGAAGGGGTGGTGTTTAGCGGTCTAGGCGAAGGTGCCTACTACATCAGGCAGGATGGCTACAAGAAGCAGTTCATTGAAAAACTTGGATTTGCCCCGTATCCCGGTACTTTAAACGTTAGACTAACCTCCGACTATGACATGAAAACCAGACAGGAGTTAGAAGGCTACCCAGCTGTGGAAATTAAAGGCTTCGAAGATGAGTCGCGGACCTTTGGCCCAGTCAAATGTTACCCAACTCTTATAAATAACAAGGCGAAAGGCGCCTTAATATTTGCCCTTCGAACCCACTACGACTCATCTGTGCTGGAAATTATTGCGCCTCAATACTTACGTAATCAGCTTAAAATCAAGGACGGCCAGAAGGTGAAGTTTGAAGTCTTCACGATGCCCTAATAGCCCATTCTATGAGCCAAATAGATTTTCCGACTTTTCGCTAGGTAATATCCAATTCCTAATCCTGCAACAAGTCCGCCAAAATGAGCGAATACGTTTGTGCTTGTGGACATAGTAATGATGAGGAACATGAAGACGAAAACCAGAGCGCTCACTATAGAGCGTTCAACCATCTTTCTCATATATATTATGACAGCGCCGAATAAGCCAAAGATGGCGCCAGACGCTCCAGCAGATATAGTTAATGGAGGCAAAAGTAAGCTTAGAAGGTTACCTGCAAGTCCAGACATCAAATAAACAAGATAGTATTCAGTGTCAGTGAAAAGTTCTTCCGCTCTTAACCCGAATATCAACAAAAAGAACATGTTGCTGAAAATGTGAACTATGCTTACGTGGACGAACATGGATGTAATTAGCTGCCACCACCAACCATAATGGAGAACTGCATAATTGTATTGACCATATATCGCCAAGACATTGCTTGAAGCGCGAATAAAGTCATTTCCTATTAGAGACGTATAAATGTAAACTGCCACGTTGACAGCTACCAAGATGAACGTTGGCGAAAACCTACAAGTCGTACTTCTCAATCAAACGCCTTCTTTATTCCTAGTTCTAAATGCGCAAGTACGTAATGAAGTCTTTTATTTATCAAAGGCAAATAAGAAGCGGTCTACAATGAAGGTTTTCATTTCAGCGGACATGGAAGGAATTTCAGGTATAACACATGCCGAACATGTACTCCGAAGCGGAAAAGAGCATGAACGTGCCCGAAAACTTATGACCGAGGAAGTAAACGCCGCTGTCGAAGGCGCTTTTGAAGCAGGAGCCAGAAAGATAGTAGTCAACGATTCTCACGGCACTATGAAAAATATAATCCCAGAAGAACTCCATGAAAACGCAGAACTCATAACTGGCTCACCTAAACCCATGTTTATGATGGAAGGCCTCGACGCGTCGTTCAACGCTATATTTTTCATAGGCTATCATGGAATGCGAGGCGCCTATCCAAGCATTCTTGAACATACATACAGCAGCCGGGTAGTATACAACATATCCATAAATGATAGACTAATGGGCGAAACTGGCATCAATGCTGCAATAGCAGGGTATTATGGTGTGCCCATTGCGCTAGTCACTGGAGACCAAAAACTGATAGAAGAAGCACACACATTCCTCGGAAAAGTTGAGACTGTAGTTGTCAAGAAAGCTGTGGGAAGAACCGCTGCCCGTTGTCTCAGTCCAGTCAAAGCTAGACAGCTAATAAAGAAAGGCGCGATTAAAGCTTTGAAACAAATTGGCAACCTCACACTTTTCAAGATAAAGCCGCCGATAAATCTTGAAGTTGCATTCATCAATCCGGGAATGGCTGAAATGGCAGCCTTAGTGCCAGGTTCAAAGCATATCAATGGCAGAACTATCTCTTTTAGCTCAGAAGATATGATAGAAGTTTACAAGGCTTTTCTGGCGATGATTACGCTGGCTGGAACAACAGTCTAGGACCTACGTTTGTACAGTTGGATTATTTTTCTCTTGATTTCAGAGCTGCTATTAAGCTCGTCTTCACTGAACTTCCCAATTTTTACAACCTTTATTTCAAGGCCTTTATTCACAATAGCCTTTCTCACAATTTCTCCAATACCTTTCTGGTCATGTCCCAAAGCGATAATGTCTGGCTTTATCTTTTCAACAACCTTGTCTATGCTAAATTTTTCGTACCCTAGAATCGCTTCATCCACAACCTCTAAGGATTCCACCAACGCTCGACGTTGGTTCTCAGACATTACTGGTTTCTCGCCTTTCCTATTTTTTACAGTCTTGTCTCTTGCAACAATGACAATTAGCTCCACGTTTTTTCCACCCATCTTTTTTGCTTCTTCTAAGAACTTAACATGCCCAAGATGAAGCAAGTCGAACACGCCTGCCGTTAGAACTATAGGGCGCTTCTTTTCTACTTGTTTTCTATTGGCCATTGAAACTCCACCATTTCTAGTAATTTTAACGCTTCGAGCAAGCCTTCACAATACGCCACCGAGGCGAGAGCGGTCTCAAATCTTTTTTGGTCACGATAATATAGCGCATCCTCCAAGTATCTCTTCGCATAATCCAAAACCTTTTCGCCCCCTCCTTTATGGAAACTTCCTTCTTTTATTTGTTTGAAAACTTGCTGAGTGTTTCTTAAATATTTTTCAACTAACCCTTCAATAGTCATTTAATCAGCTTCTTTACGCTTTCAGGTGCATTTGTGAGCTCAATGAGAGCTTCTGCCTCTACAAAATGAAGTTTTCCTGGGAAAACGAGTGTGTGCGGAGGACTACCGAAATCATAATCTAATGCTTCGCCGAGTAGACAGGCTTTAACAACCGGGTTCATGGAACCGGCTCTTGCTATACCCACAACTAATGTACAGTATGTAATTATTGACTCTCTCCTTCTTTTCTCTGTTACCAGAAGCGTTTCCAGCGCCTCCTTTATAGTCATAAATCGCTTTTCCTCTGCTCTGACGTCTAGGAAGCAAAGTGTATGTAATCCTGCCTCTAGGTTCGTTTTCACCACGTTGTAGGGCGTTTCTGAAACAATGCAGCCGTCGGTAAAGGGGATTGTTACGCTTCTCCCAAACTTGTAGTTCTGCAAGCCTGACATCCCTATTGCTGCGGAGACTATAGAAGCGCCATGGACTAGGTGCGTTTTAATTCCCAATTTTTTTGCTTTTATCCGTAAATTCACATGTGTGGTGGCAATCAGCGGATCCCCAGGAACAAGAAAAACCGTTCTGCCTTTCTTTGCCACAGCAAGAATCTGCCGCCCATTATCCTCTTCAAGCATTTTCCTATTCACCACAACAATCTTCTTCCCCGTAAGATTTTCCAGTTTCTCAATATTCAGCCCCTTCATTAGACTGGTGTATAATTCCACGAAGACAAAATCTGCCTTTCTCACTTCTTCTAGACCACGTAGTGAAACATCGTTTTCGTCGTGTAATCCCAAGCCAACAAACACAAGCTCACCCATTTAAGTCACCACTAGCTTATGTGCAATAACGAAAAATATTAGGGTAGCTATGCTACAAAAGGATTGGAGAACTTGTGGGCCCGTAGCTCAGCAAGGCTAGAGCGGCGGACTCTTAATCATCTTTATAATCCTAAAAAGAGCTTAGATTGGGCTTCTTTTAAGGAAAACATGTTGAAAAACCGTTCTCGTAAACATGCCAAAGACGTAACAAACTATGCTAAGAAGTATTGCCATTGCTTGCTGAAGGAAGATTTCTCTGAGCTTCGCAGCTTCTCTCCTTCTAAAAGAAGACATGTTCTAGCTGCACTCTCAAACTTGAGCAAGTTTCTAGGAAGATATGAAGATTTCAAGAAACTCATTAGAAACTACGGTTTGAAATGGGAATCGGTTAAAGTTGAGGATTTGCTTATTTCACGTCTTAAAAGGTTTGATGCTCAAGGCTCTGTTTTAGAATGGGTGAAGGTGATCAAAGAGAGGTTCTCACAGTTTAGCGTATTCATGGATTTCGTCACTGTCAGTGGCTTGAGGCTTGTGGAAGCTATTGAATCTTACAATTTGATGATAGACTTGTCTGACAAGGGAAAATTAAACGAGTATTATGACGTTGAAAGAGAAGTTTTGGAGCATTTCAGATTCAAACAACTTTTCATAAGGAACAATAAAAAGGCTTTCGCAAGCTTTGTTCCTAAACAGCTAGTTAAAAGAATCAGCAGAGAAGAAAGGCTAACAATTTCCAAAATCTACAACCGCATAAAAAGGAAAGGTTTCAAGCCTAGATTTAGCGATGTTAGAGAATACTACGCTACTTACATGACGAAGTATCTAACGCAGTCAGAGATTGACTTTCTGCAGGGCCGTGTTTCTGGTAGTGTGTTTATGCGTAACTACTTCAACCCGGCATTATTGGATGATTTGAAAGAACGAGTTTTCAAAGGAATCAAGAATTTGAAGGTGTTAGCCTGATGCAGAAAGCCGAAGTTAGATTTGATAACTATCTACTGCCTCATTTTCTACGCAAGTCAGTGGTTGCTAAAACGGAATCTGGCGACATAATGGGCGTTCTCAGAAGGTTTGAAATGGGAACACAGACTTCGCATAAGCCTACTGTTCTGATTATGGAAATAGAAGATACTCTGCTAATCGTTAGAGCTTGGGATACTATAGCGACAAATGAGAGGATAAGGTTTTGAGTCAGCAGTTTTATGAAAGGTTTGTCAGCTTATTTTTTGGCTTTATTATTCTTTTAATGCTGGTTTTCGTGACAGCAGAGCTAATCTTCTTTTATTTTTCCATGCAAAACATCATTTTCTACTATGCTTATTTAGGAATGCTATTGTCTGATTTTTTCTATTTCATAAAGTATTATTTGCAGTTTAGAGATTTCAGAGAAGCTCTGAGTCAAGGCTTGCTTTTTCCATCAAACAACGAAAGCCCTTCAGATTTAGAACCATTAGAAACAGATGGATTAGAAGATGTTTCTTTGAAAGTTTGTCTATTCTATCGAAATGGGGCTAGTTTGAATGACATAGCTAAAGATTTTGGTTTCAGCCATCCTACTCAAGCGAAAAGAGAGTTGATTAAAGGCTTGGATATTTTGCTCAAAAGTTATGAAAAACACGAGAAAAAGGTGAGTGAAAAATAATGCCTCAAGCATGGCTTCAGAACGTTAAACGTAGAACGAATGAAGATATTAAAGAGCGTTTAGGGATTCAGCAAATTTACTACATGGTAACAGCTAACTCGTGGCCCTATAAGACAAACATGGAATTCTACATTAAAAGAGACAAAGCCTTAATGAGCTTGCTATTTCTTACTGCAGGCCGAATCTCTGAAGTGTTATCACTAAATAAGGAGCAGTTTGATTTTCAAGCTGACAAAAACTTCATTATCATACGAAACATGATTCTAGTTAAGAGGTTAAAGACAAGAAAGGGTAAACCAGTTAAGCATAGAACTGCTCCTATTCGTGACGAGGTTCCGCTTGCGCTTAAAGGCCCACTATCCAAATTCACGAGGCTTGTTCAAGACTATCTCAATCTGATTGAAGAACCTAAAGAGAAGTTATTCAAGTTTAAGCGTCACCGTGCATGGCAAATAGTGAATAATGTAACTGGACAGTGGTGTCACTGGTTCAGGAGCCAAGCTGAAAGCTACTATGGAAAATACGTTTTTAACACACCCTTCGCACTAAGAGATTTTGTGGGAGTATCAGATATTGAAAGCTTGGGGCCATATGTGAAGACTCAATGGAGAGACTACCAAGGCAAATTGCTCGGAAAAACAGATTAAACCATTTCGAAAACTGACTCAATATAGAAAAATGGGGAAACTGAGCCGAAAATGATTTACTGACTAGAGTTTTCTATACTGTTATATCTGCGATTTGAGCTTTGGGAGCATTCGTTTTGACTGAGTAAATTCCGTTTTTGCATCCGTCTTTTGATTCGTAGGCTTCGCTGGAAGCTATGACTTCACCATTGGGAGCTTTTAATCTCCATCTGAATTTTTCGGCAGCATCTTTATAGATTTCGAATTTTGGCATTGCTGACAAAATAATCGCCTCGCTGTAATAGTAGGCGTTGTTTAAAAATGCCCCTTAACACACACATGTCAATGACGAGCCATCAAACTATGGACGTTTCTTGTGCGTCTATTGAATATATAAGTCTCCTCTAGCATTTTGGCGTGGAATCTAATTTTCAATCGATTCTCGACATATTAAAGAGATTGAAATAACCTCCTTCAAACCGTTAGTGGCTAGATATCTTGTGGTATTGGTTGGAAGATAAATACAAGAGCGAGTTGTTAACACTCTTGAAGATTTTTAAGGGGGATAGGATTATTGCTTTTTCCTACGAACAGAAAGATGATTTGTGGAGTCTATTTATTCATCTCTCCAATGGTGTCATTCAGGTTAGGGGCAACAAAAAACACACGTTAGAAAGAACTCTTTACATCTCACCAATAGTCGAAACTGTTCCTTGGAAAAACCGAGCAAACTCTTTCCTCAATATTTAACGACTAAACCAACTTGTGTCTTTTGAAAGAATCCAATGCATTCTACAATATGCCTCTATTGTAGAATAAATGTTGATTGGAAGGGCTTAATGAACAGAGATAGAGTTATTCTATAGACTATAAGCCTCTCGCACTAGTCGTATAGGCGTTTGTTCGGTTGTTTGCTTGTTTCTTTTGGTTTAATCATCTCTTTTTCGCTTTGAACAACACGAAATCCTTTGATGCGTCAGCAATATCAACTGGAGAACCATTGTCGTCTAGGATGAATCCAATTTGGTGGAATAATCGTATATCTCTTCCGTTATGCGTATCCATCAACGCATACAAAATCGCTATAGCCCCTAGTGAATGAAGAGCGTTATCTAAATTGCCACTCTCAAGCGTCACTACCTCTGAATGCTTCACATCAGTAAAAGCACTCCACCATTCGAATTTACCATTCTCTTTGCGAAATGGATATAAGACATACTCACCTAACCCTGCAATACCAACGGCAACTAGATGAATGTTCTCTATCTCTTTGGATAGCCATTCTTGGTAATTTTTTATGTTCAGCGTATTTTCCTTCTGATTTGCTGCTTTTACCAACATATCCATAATAGAGCTGAAAACACTTCCACAATCTCTAAGAATACTAGCAAACTCGTAAGAGAACACCTCAAAGTTAGCGTGGTGGAAATCAACATATCGGCTTGCTTCAATCATTCTACTCTCAATCGCAGCATAGCGAAGTGCTGTGTAATCTAGAGTATCTGGAAACCAATTTCTTTTTGAGAATTTTCTCCATAGTAGCTGTGTTAGTCTCCTGTACCTTGGCATTCTAGGATAGTCTCCCTTTTTTCATGGGAATACATATTTTGCCTTTTCTTTTTGACTTTTTCCCTCTAGTTTCTGCTTTTCTTCCTTAATCAACTGTTCTAATGCGATCTCCTTAGCCTTCTCACGTAATTGAACATCTGCTAGCAGTTTCTTAGCTTTAGGTTCCTTCTGCCTAATTGCTTCATGAATGCTTGCCTTACTCCTACAAAACACAATACTGAGTTGATCGTATGAAAACCCCTTCCACCCTGCATCTTTATCTTCAGGATCAACATACGACTTGCTTTCAAAATAGACTAACGCAATTAGTACTTTATGCTCTTCCGACATATGCCGATTACACATAGAAACTGGATAATCACGCAATAATTCTAGGAAGAAACATTCATTCATTTCTTCTTCATTGGTTTTATCTTTTCTACGATAGAATTCTCTTATTTTCTTAATGAGCTGCTCTACCGTAATGTTAGAATAGTCAGTTTCAATAGGCGGTAATTGTATGCCCTTTTTCCTCAGAAGCCATAGACTCATAGAGCTTTCACTCCAAAATCGCCTCTAATCTATCATTACTGCTCAAAACTCGAGAAGCCTTCTTTCGCTTGTCAATAACTATGAGTTTCTTAGTCTTACGATACAGCTTAAACTTTTTCAGAACAGTGTCTAAAGGCACTCCTACAGCTACACAGTTTATCGCACTCAGAAGCATACCCTTACCCAAATATCCATTAGAAACCGGATAATAACTATGCTCACTGTCAAAATAGTGCTCCAAAATAAATAGCAACTCATGAAAACTTAAGGGTTCACCGTAAGCTGTGACAAGAACAAGAGTGTCGTTTTCACCTTTTTGGCCGTCAACAAGCTCAAACAGAACCATTAAGGGTTAACCTCACCTTCAAGAGCTGGTTTTTCATGCAAATCTAAAATCAACTGTGCTGAAGGAACCCTGTCTTTCCACTCTTCAGCTAGAATAAACACTTTATTACGCCAAGAAGGTTGAGGGTGGATATCCCATTGATCCAGCACCCTTTTGAAGTATATCTCCTTATGCTCCAAAATCTGTTTTTCGTGGATTTGTTCTGCGGTTAACGGTGGATCCAAAACTAATTTTTGGCTGTATTTCTTAATGTGCTCTTCATAAACTTCTTTTGAAATATAACCCAGCCGATACATTCCTTCAGTAAAGGGTAATAGGCCAGCATAACTTCTCCCTAGGCCTTTATCTGCTTGTAGTCTAATGAAACCCACATATAGAGGTTTTGAAAGATAAAGCATGACTCCATGTTCTCTGAAATTACCCAATAGAAACGCCTCTCGGGAAAACAATGAATGGTAGAAGTTTGGGGCTATAGTAGCTAGTTAGATACAGTATGCGTTTTAGCAGTATGCGTTTTAACAGCTTACCACTGAGCTGTTCATGTCTTCTGGTTTCGGATTCTGTGACAAAAGTTTTAAACAGTTTTGTGTATATTTCATCCATTGAGGCCCCCACCTCCTTTTTTGTGAGCTTGCTTGTTAGCCTCCTTTCTGAGCCTTCTTACCAGCACGATACCTTCGTTTTTGATCTCTCCAGAATTTTCGCAATTCTGGGCCATGCTTGAATCCTCGAGCCATTTTTATCAACTATAGTCTTGAGGACAAGCCATATATAATAGAATCTACGTTAAAGTCTAATAGACTAGAACCGCAATAACGGTGTGAAATATGAAAAGAAGCATGAAAGTCTTTCCTAGTCTAATACAATGTCTATTAGAGGGCTGAGCATTTTGGGAAAGAATATTAGCATTTACTTAACTGACGAAAACTTGGAATTTCTTGATCAATTATGCAAGGCTTGGAAAATGGGAAGGAGTCCAACAGTCCAATACCTTCTTGACTATATTCGGAAAATGGCACCAATGATGCTTCAAATAATGAAAGAAACACAATCTCCTTTAACTGATCACTTAACTAAGATATTTCCAGAATCGGAAAGAGGTGTTAAGCCATGAGTATTGAAGATTTCACTCAGGAGAAACCCAACCTGAATAATGCTTGGGAGACTTGGTTATCAATTGGGTTAAAAAGTGAGATCACATCAATACAGCAGTTACATCAATTGAGCCTTCAGATAATAAAATCAAAGATATACCCTATGATTACTGCACTAATTGGGGATGGACTGATAAAATGGTATTGCTTCCTTATCCATGGCAGAAACAACGATCCTAATCTTTACTTTCATATAAGATTCGAACCCCAAGAAAGAATAGAGAAAAGAGAGGAAATAGAAAGGTTCCTTCCGGAATATTGTGAGCATACGAAGACATTTTTAGAAGGTGCTAACGAAAGAAATGATGATCCCAAAAAAATAAGCGATATTGACGAATCTCTCTTTGAGCAAGGAGAGATCGAAGAAGCTTGGAGAATAATTGGAGAGCAATCTGGATGGATTATGAAGTTTTTGAATGCACATAAAAATGATGTAAACATTCTAGATGCTCAATTTGTGCAATTCCTACATTTCTTTACGAACATGGTAGGATTAGGGAACCAATTTACATATCGCAATATCAGGAGATTCTGAGTTTGGGTGAAAAGGCATGACTGGGATTTATAGAAAAAGTTACTCGAGTGAAAGTATTCAAAATACTCGAGTGAAAGTAATCCGCAAAACCGTAGGCATTACATTGCCACAGAGTCTAGTCAAAAAAGCTCGAAAACACAAGCTAAACATAAGTAGAATCACAGAACAAGCCCTAAATAGCATTTTAGACTATCTTGAATCCCCAAACAAAACCGAAAGCTCTAAATTTCTTAATTCACGTTCTTTTCTGAAAGAAAGTGAGTGGGCCCGTAGCTCAGCAAGGCTAGAGCGGCGGACTCTTAATCCGTAGGTCGCGGGTTCAATTCCCGTCGGGCTCGCCATATTCTTCCTCAAAACATGGATCAAGTATAGTTTGGAATTTCGTATCGCCACATTACGATTTCGTTGTTTGTCAATTTGTATCTGTCAGCGCCAGCATCGTCATATTTCCATGTTTCCTGTTCATTATTCTAGCGATGCCGCATCCAGAAAAAAGAACCTCAACTTGCGAATTTACCTAGCTCATATGATTATGCATACAGAGCATTTAATCTTAAATACGAAATCCCTGAAACAATTAGTCAGGTGTGACAAAATGACTATTGAAAAGCCTTCACACGAATTGTCCGTCGGCGAAATCCTTTCGCTAACGTTCAACCTTTACCTTTCCAAGTTTTGGCAGTTTTTCTTGCCTTTTCTAGTTGCCGGAATAATAATAGGGCTTTCCACATATGCAATAACTTCGTCTTTTCCTCTGCCAGCACAGCCAATCTCGACAGTCTCTTATGAAGAACTAGTAGAATGGCTTTTTGCTTTCTTTTCAGTAACCATCACAATAGGTGTTTTGTCGGGTCTCGTTTCGTGGATTGTAGGTGCCATCACTGTTGGAGTTGTTATCAAATGTGCTTCTGATCAAATAGAGAAAGGTACTTCAAATCTTGGCGTCAGCTTTGACTTTGCAATTTCCAAGCTTCCATTACTGCTCGTGGCTCAACTTGTTGCTGGAATCTTGACTCTAGTCGGATTGGTGCTTTTCGTAGTGCCTGGCATAATTATCGCCATAATGTTTTCGCTGATAATCCCCACAATAATTGTTGAGCAAAGAGGAGCCTTTGAAAGTCTGGGAAGAAGTAGGAGGCTCGTAAGTAATCGCTGGCTGAAAATCTTTGCTCTCCTATTGGTCTTAGGCATAATTGTTGGCATCGTCACCGGTGTCGCAATCATGTTAGCAATGCCATTCAACACTAGCTATCCAGTCATTGGTCCCCTTATCACAAACGTAATACCCGCCTTTGTAAGCCCAATTTATCCAATTGCGATAACCTGCCTCTATTATGCAATGGTTGCCAGAGAAATTCCACCGCCTCCACCACCTCCCACCCTTTAATCTACCGTCGCTTGAGCCTTGCCGGTAATGTCCATACGTGATGGTTGGCGTGGTTGTCTAGGAGGGAAACATCGAGGTCTCCGAAATATCGTCGAGCTTTCAAGGAAGAACTATTTTTTTGTCTTCACTTCTCTCTTTAATCTCTCTATTTCTTTTCTTAGATTTAAGATTTCGAAAAACAAGAATAAAGTGCCATGTTTTGCGAAATGCTCCACTTTCTCAGTTGTAGACTGATCACCCACTCTATCTCCAACTTTCTTAACAACTTCTTTCAAAAATAATTCCTTTTGACTCATTGCAAATCATCATAGAAGACACTCAGTTTTATGATAAGAGTTATGAAGTTTGAAACCTTATTCAAAATCTGAAATATCTGTGTAAGAAAGATGTGACTTGTGAAAATTACGGAAAGCAATATTGTGTGTTATCACGAATTTGACGACTACTCCAACTTGCATCGCTAAATTCGATTTATCACAACAGCAGAGCAGTTGAGTGGATCGTAGGCTAAAAATTATGTGGCATCCTCAACAGTTAACATCACGTCGATTTCCTGTTGAGAGTTTCTTAGCTTTGTCACGAAAGACCTTGAGAAATCTATGGCTGCTTTGTTAGCCTTTATTGCAAGCGTCCTTTCGCAGATATAGTTGCTTTTACGAACAACCAGATCAGTGGGATGATTAAATGTAAGTCTTGAGTTTCCCCGAGCTACAACTACTTCCTTTTCGCCGCCAACTTGAATTACAACGGTCAGTTTAGCGTCTTTTTTCCTCAGAATCTTCTTGAATTCATCACTCAAGTCTTTTATTCCTTTGCCCGCTCCCACAGCGATTATGCAATCGCCTCGTTTGGTTAGATAAGTATCCTTTGTAATTTCGAACGTGCTCTTGTTTGTGGCAAGAATTTTTTCATGGCCTCGTGCAATTATGGCCTCAACTGCTTTCATGGCTGTTCGTCTTTGATAATATGAGTTCAAGTATTATGGCGTCATGGCCCATACCGAAGAAGTTGCGCCCGATGCCGGATATTCTAAATCCGTGTTTGTAATAGAAGGGAATTGCAGAGGCACATTTGTAATGTACTTCTGCTACAATGATTTTTGTTTGACTGTTTTTTAGCGCTTTGAGCTCGGTTTCTAAAAGCAGTGTTCCGATGCCTTGATGTTGGTGAGCTAAATCTATGGCTATGTCTTCTAGTACACCGTGACCATTGGTTACATCGCCCATCACGTAGCCTACAACTTTGTGGTCCTTGACTGCTATAAAAGCCAGCTCAGGCTTGCCTTCTAGTTCTTCTTCAATATGTCTTTTATACCCTGCCTTCTCGGCGAAGGGGTTAGCCAGCATCGCTAGTTCAGAAACGATTTCTAAGTCGCTTTTCCGCATTTTTCTTATGATTATTTCTTTCATGCTTTTATGCACACGCCGCTATTCGAGTACTTCTACTGAGTCAACTTTCCCATCGCCGTCCAAATCAAAACCTTGAATAATCACGCCAAAATTATCTTCACCTTGATAATTCTTTAATGTTTGTTTCCAAAACTTCGCAAATGCGAGGACACATGCCTTGGTACCTACAGCTTTGTTGCCTGCAAAAACTATAACTCTCTTGTCTTTGGCCCACGGGTTTACTATCTTCGCAATTAGCCCCACGGTGTCAGCAGTATACACATTCTTAGTCTTTTGAGAAACTAGACCACCGAAAAGAAAACCATGCTCTGAAGGCGTCATATTAAACCTTATGGGAAGATGATCGTTAATTTCTTGGGTAATAAGATTGGTGCCTGGACCACCTACTAGAATCAGGTTGTTTTTTTCCTCTTTTTCAGCCTTTACATCTACATCCAGCTTTATGGCAAATTCATCTGGTAGCTCTGCATATCGCCCGAGAAAAAATGTCAGATAGGATGCATAGTGGCCATCACGAGCACTTGTTTTGAAGGCCCCGTGAGGATCAGGGCTCCCTACCACAATTTTGCCATCGAAGAGACCATCTTTCAGAACAGGATGTAAGAATAAAGATGTTTTTCTGTCGATAAAAGAGGGTAAAATCATTTTTTGCTTTTGACCGCCGAAAGGCAATTCCACTCCGAAAGCTGGAAAGCTTGCCTTGTAGTATTTTGCGATTGCTCCTTTCCTTTCCTCTTCTTTCACCTTTCTTATAACGTTCGCTTTTGCCAGCTTTCTCATGTGGTAATAGACTTTTTGCTCGTGAATGTTCAGCTTTTTAGCTATTTCCATTGGGTACATTTCTTTTTTACTGAGCAACAGGAGAATTTTCCATGTTAGCTTGCTTAGAACTGGCTTCAGTTTTTCGGGATGCTTATAAATGACAATTTCTTTGACTTCTCGCCATTTTCTGTCTTCACTGATCAGCATTTTTTTTTCCAATGTTCTTCTTTTGAGCATAAACCAGTTCCTTTATAAATATTTTATTAATGCCTCAGAGATTAAATATGGCCGGGAGGCTGTGGCTTTAATAGTTGATGTTACGTTTTCGATGAACGTATGAAAACCATTAAAAAAATGCTTTTTAGGCTAAGAGGTTTTTCCTAAAAATGCTTATAGAGCCCCCTTACTTACTAAGTCTTGAATTTCAGCGATTCAGCAAAGAGTTTGAGTGAGGCAATAAAAGAATGTGTGGAATATTTGGGTGTATTCTCAAAAACGGCAGTGCTGCGCCAGTAATTCACGCTGCTTTAAAACGACTTGAATACCGTGGCTACGATTCCGTGGGCGAAGTAACAATAGAAAATGGAAAGCTATTCGTGAAAAAAGATGCGGGAAAAATCGACGATGTCCATGCCATACGGAACCTTGATGACTTACCTGGGAGAATTGGCGTTGGACACACTCGTTGGGCGACACATGGAGCACCACTTCAAGTGAATGCACATCCCCACTTTGACTGTTCAGACCCGCCTAGAATAGCAGTCATTCATAACGGTATAATCGAAAATTTCACCGAACTCAAAAAGGAATTAGAAGACAGCGGGCATGTTTTTAGATCAAAGACTGACACTGAGATAATAGCTCATCTGATAGAAGAGAATCTTAAAAAGAAGGAGTTTACATCAAAAGTTACTGCCGCTTCAGACTTTGAGAATGCAGTGATTAGCGCTATTGAGCGTCTTCAAGGTTCTTACGCAATCGCAGTCGTTTCAACTTATGAACCTAACAGAATTATCTGTGTGCGCAACGAAAGTCCTCTTGTTCTAGGCATCGCTGACGATGCTTACTACTTTGCCTCTGATATTCCGGCGTTCCTACCTTTAACAAATAAGGTTGTTTTCGTGGAAAATGGAGAACTGGTAACTCTAAGCGATGAAGCCTATGAGATAAAGAAGCTGGTTGATGGTAGCACCGTGGTTCGCGAACCGAAGCTTGTTGACTGGACATCTGAAATGGCTGAGAAACAGGGGTATCCACATTTTATGTTGAAAGAAATTCATGAACAACCGCTTTGCCTTCGCAATACATTGCGGATTCAAGATAAGTATTTGGAGTTGTTGACAACTTTTCTTGATAGATCTCGCGAGGTAATTATGGTGGCTTGCGGCACATCCTATCACGCTTGTCTAGCGGCATCCTACATGTTCTCAAAACTGTCATTCTTGGCTACTCACCCAGTAATAGCCTCAGAGTTTACTGAGCAACATGGCAAATCGGTTAACATTGACAGCACAATTCTTGCAGTCAGCCAATCGGGTGAAACAGCCGACACTTTAGCTGCGGTTGAAACTGCAAGACAAAGAGCCGCCACAATTCTTGGATTGACAAACGGTGTAGGCTCCACTTTAACTCGCGTCTCTAGAGTTTACATTGGTCAACAATCTGGTCCTGAAATCGGCGTAGCAGCAACTAAAACATTTACGTCTCAACTCTCGGTTCTTTCGCAGTTAGCAATCAGGTTGGCTAAGAAGCGAGGTAAGGTTTCTCAAGAAGAAATTGATCTTCTGGACGAGAAAATCGAAGAAATTCCAGATATCACGGAAAAAATAGTTAAGACACAAGAGGAAAAAGTAAAGGCATTGGCCAAAAAATACAGGAATAAGCGTTGCTTCTTCTTTCTAGGCAGAGGAATAAGCTACGCAACTGCTCTGGAAGGTCGCTTGAAACTTATGGAGATCGCTTACGTGCCATCCATTGCTTTTCCTGCTGGCGAAAGCAAACACGGTCCCATCAGCCTTATTGAGCAAGGGTTCCCAGTGATTTTTGTTTGTCCTCCGGATGATACGCGGAAGACCCTAATAGGGAATATTATGGAGATGAAAGCTCGGGGGGCCTCCATTATTGCCATTTGTGAGGAAGGTGACGAGGAGATAATGAAGTTGGCCGATGATTACGTTGAAGTTACGAGAGGGATTCCTGAAGTTTTATCGCCTATACCTTACGTGGTGCCCCTTCAACTTTTTGCCTACTACATGGCCATCGAACGTGGCTATGACCCAGACATGCCTCGTAACCTAGCAAAGTCAGTAACAGTAAAGTAATACGCTTCCTCGCCCTCCACTTCTCCAATTTCAAGTACTTAAGGAACCTTAGCAATATTGTAAAGTGAGAGGAGCCTGCTAAGAGATGAAAAGAGATACAAGTGCTTGGGAGCAACTGGTTGACAACCTTGCTAACGAGAAGGCTCTCCGTTCCTTGGACGCCATTCGTGCAATGAAACAAGTGCCCCGCGTCCTCTTTTTACCCGAACGTTCGGTCGAATATGCGTCAGTAGATGCACCATTGCCGATAGGCAACGGACAAACAGTTAGTGCGCCTCACATGGTTGCGATTATGAACGAAGCGTTGGAGTTGGAGTTGGGGCATCGTGTCTTGGAGGTTGGCGCTGGCTGTGGGTGGCATGCCTCAACTATTGCAGAGATTGTGGCGCCGAAGGATGCCTCAAGATCGGGGCGGGGACACGTTTACACTGTGGAAATTGTAGCTGAGTTGGCACGGCTTGCTAGGGAGAATATTATGCGTCACGGGTTCGGTGATCGCGTGACTGTGATTCATGGAGACGGTTCATTAGGCTATCCCGATCAGAGTCCTTATGACCGCATTTTAGTAACTGCAGCCGCTCCTGAAATCCCTCCTCCTCTTGTGAAACAGCTTAAGATTGGGGGTGTTTTAGTTACTCCTGTTGGTAATGTTCACTTGTTTCAGTCTTTAATTCGTATACGTAAAGGTGCTGATAGTAGTTTGGCTAGAGAGAATTTGGGTGGAGTGGCTTTTGTGCCCTTGACAGGGCGTTTTGGTCATAAGGTTTAAGCGTTTTACCCGAAGAATGCATCAAGAGTGGTTTTGGCTTTCTCTTCCTTTATTCCCTTACTCATCTTTTCTAAAGCTTTCCTTACTCTGCCTTCTGTGAAGTCATGTTCTCTGCAAAGAAAATCCACAACGCCTCCTGTGTCAGGCTCGCGCCATTCTAGGCTGTAATTATCTGTGACTTTTGGGTGGAGAAATATGTCTTTTATTCGTTGATGGTTGGCTGGGAATTCTTTATTTTTTAATGATGTTCGTAGCAATTCATCAAGGCTACCGTGTTCTTTGATGAGTTTTAGGGCTGTTTTTGGACCGATGCCTTTTACTCCTTTTGGGTTGTAGTCTGTGCCGACAAGGATACCTATTTCTACCAGCTGCTCGTGTGTTATGCCCAGTTCGGCTAAGACTTTGCTGAGTTCAATGACTTCTGGAACGACTTCTACATATACTGGTTTTCTTGGAAGTTTGCGTCTGCCGCTTATTGTTACGTTGCGGATTAGAGTTGGGGCGCCGAATAGAAGTGAATCATAGTCTTGGCTGGCGCAGAAATCTGAGACTTCTTTTTTAGTCATGTACGCTGCTTGGGCTTCTCCTTCGCTTGGTGCTTGAATCCATGGAATGCCCATGAGCGTTAAGAGTCGTTTGCTATCCTGTTCCATGTAGTCTTTCAGTCGGGATGTGGCTTGAGCGTAGGTGCGGGCTTCTTCAATCCTGCCCTCTGCCAAAGCTTTTTCATACTTGACAGTAGCTTCTTCTTTTGTCTTTATTCGCCGTTTGATTTCAACTTTTTTTAGGGCTGGTGGGGCACCATCGAAGACATAGGCGACTTTTATACCCATTTCGACGAGGTTTGAGGTGCGGTAGAGCAGACCGCTAAGATGGCTGGTGACTCTGCCAGTGTTATTCTTCAGTGGAGTGCCGTCAGGTTGGCGGATAATTGCCAGAAATTGGTAGAGAGCATTGTAGGCGTCGATAGCGATGGATTTTCCAGCGAGGTTTTGCAGATCAACTTGAGTTTTTGGCACTAAAACCTTAAGGTTAACTCCCAAAGCGTGGCACCATTTAATAGAAACGTCGAAGACACAAAATAAGCCTTACCATAAGCTCGCAAAATGGCTATACGAAAAAGGTTAACTACCATTCTTGACCGGGTATTCTGACATGCGAACTTATACGAAAAGGTTTTTAGTATAGCATGCTGATTCTTGTCAAGCAAATGAGTAATGTCTGCATGAGGTGAAATACAGTTGTCAATATTTGCGGCACCAGGAGCATACGACCGAGCCATAACCGTGTTCTCCCCAGATGGCCGCTTATTTCAGGTAGAATATGCCCTCGAAACAGTAAACCGAGGAGCAACCATACTAGGAATAGTCTGCCCAGAAGGCGTAGTTTTAGGTGCAGAAGAAAAAATTGAATCAAAACTACAAGACTCAAGCTTCACATGGAAAATCTTCGCAGTAGACAGCCACATCGGCGCAGCAGTTGTCGGCTTAGGCTCTGATGCACGGATTCTAATCGACCAAGCACGCGTATACTGCCAAAGTAACAGATTAATGTACGACGAGCCCATTGATGTTGAAGTAATTTCCAAACGCATAGGCGACATAAAGCAACTTTATACACAGCACGCCGGAGTGCGTCCCTTCGGAGTCTCTATAATCTTCGGCGGCATCGACAAGACAGGTAACCGCCTCTTTTCTACAGACCCCAGCGGAACATACAGAGCCTACAAGGCAATTGCGGTGGGCGTTGGAAGAGAAACAGTTGAAGGCATCCTGAAAGAGGAATACCGCGAAGACTTAGGCTTGGAAGACTCCATAAAACTCACCGTGAAATGTCTCAGAAAAGCGCTCGAAGCCCGGGAAGAACAGCTTAGAGCCAAGATCAGCATAGTACCCACAACTACAAAAGCTTACCACGCACTGCCAGACGAAGAAGTCGAGAAATATATGAAGACCGTAGAGTAGAGTGAAATGCTGAAATGAGTGAACGATACACCGTTGCGCGCATAACCCGCGACGGTGAACGCTTCGAAATCCTAGTTAAACCGCAACCCGCCCGAAACTATACAATGGGCAGAACCACGTCAATATCTGAAGTCTTAGTTACAGACACAATATTTACTGATGCTGACAAGGGCACAAAGGCAAGCGAAGGCAAACTTGAAACTGCTTTCAAAACAACAGACATTCTGAAAATCGCGGAAATAATACTGAGAAAAGGAAATCTACAGCTGACAACAGACCAGAGGAGACAACTAACTGCAGAGAAACGAAGACAGATAATTGTTTTCATAGCACGTCAAGCGGTTGACCCTAAAACAAACCTGCCTCATCCACCCTTACGCATCGAACAAGCAATGGAACAGATCCACTACTCAATAGATCCTTTCAAAGAAGCTGAAGAACAAGCAAAAGACATAATCAAACTTCTACGTCCGATTCTCCCACTCAAAATAGAGCAAATCCAAGTCAAAGTGCGAATCCCCCCAGAATACGCCGCAAAAGCCTATGGAACAGTCAAAGGTTATGGCACGATTAAACGTGAAGAATGGCGCGCAGACGGCTCATGGTTCTCCATAATCGAAATGCCAGCAGGTCTCTACGGACCATTCTTGGACAAACTTGGAGAACTAACAAAAGGAACGGCAGAAGCAAAAAAGACGTAAAAAAAGGTTAAAAAAAGGAATGGTGGCGAAAAATGCCCACATTTTATGAAAGACGACAACTTGTAACTCCTGGCGATTTAGTAGCCGAAGGAAACTACATAGCCGGTGAGAACACATTCAAAGAAAATGAAAAACTGTACGCAACTCGTGTTGGACTAGTAGAATATGAAGAACGAAAAGTCAGCGTTGTCGCTTTGAAATCGTTCTATATTCCAAAAGTTGGAGACACCGTAATCGGAAAAGTGATGGAAATAACATTAGGAGGATGGATTCTAGATATCGATGCACCTTATCCAGCGGTCCTACGTGCTTCAGACGTCATGGAACGGTCATACCGCCCTCAGAAAAACGAACTATCATCCATCTTCGATATTGGAGACCTAGTTATAGCCAAAATTGTGTCTTACGACAGAACCCGCGACCCGCTTCTGACAGTACGAGAGCCTGGTCTTGGAAAAATTACTCGTGGTCAAATCATTGAAATCACTTCAACGAAAATTCCGCGAATTATCGGCAGGAAAGGTTCAATGATAAGCATGATAAAACGTGAGACAGGATGTCACATTCTTTTAGGCCAAAATGGAGTGGTGCTTATAAGCGGCAAGAACTTAGAAGACGAGCAGCTTGCAGCTATGGCTATCCGCAAAATAGAAGACGAGTCCCACACAAGTGGTCTAACCGATCGCGTAGCAGAAATGTTGAAAAAAGAAAAGGAAGGTGAAATTAAAAATGCCTAAAGCAGAAGGAAAATTGATTGACAAAGATGGTGTTAGAATAGACGGAAGGAAATTTAACGAGTTAAGACCAACAACGATACAAATTGGCATTCTTAGCAATGCAGACGGCTCAGCATATATTGAGCAGGGGAAGAATAAGATTTTAACGGCAGTTTATGGACCTCATGAAGTTCATCCAAAACATCTTGCTTTACCCGACCGTTCTCGATTGAGATGCCGATATCACATGGCGCCTTTTTCCGTGGATGAGAGAAAGTCGCCCGCTCCTTCAAGAAGAGAAGTAGAACTTTCGAAAGTGATACGAGAGGCCTTAGAACCATCAATCTTTCTAGAATACTATCCTCGAACATCCATAGACCTCTTCATAGAAGTCCTACAAGCAAACGGCGGCACAAGATGCGCAGGAATAACAGCGGCTTCATTAGCTTTGGCAGATGCAGGTGTTCCCATGCGAGACTTGACAGTCGCTTGCGCTGCAGGAAAATTAGAAGGGCAGCTTGTGCTTGACTTAAATGACAGCGAAGACAAAGAAGGGGAAGCAGACGTTCCTCTAGCGTATATGCCAAACCTAAACGCCATAACACTGCTTCAGATGGACGGTCAATTAACGCTTGAAGAATTTGAAAAAGCCATTAAGCTCTCTCTTGAGGGTTGCACACAACTCTATAAGATCCAAAAAGAAGCGTTAAAGGCGAAATATGTGGTCGTAAAGGAGGAAGTGAAAGAATAATGTCAATGATTATACGTGTAAAACAGCAACAAATCGCCCAACTAATGAGTAAAGGTAAGAGATTAGACGGAAGAGAGTTAAACGATTACCGTGAAATCAAAGTGGAAATGGGCGTCATCGAAAAGGCAGAAGGCTCAGCACGTGCTCTTTTGGGTAAAACTGAAGTCTTGGTGGGAGTAAAAATTGGAATCGGCAAACCTTTCCCAGACACTCCAAACGAAGGGGTCTTAACAGTAAACGTTGAGCTTGTTCCCCTGGCATCACCAACATTTGAACCTGGTCCCCCAAAAGAAGACGCTATTGAACTCGCAAGAGTAACAGACAGAGGTATACGAGAGTCAAAAGCCATAGACCTTGAAAAGCTCTGCCTAGAACCAGGGAAAAAGGTACTCATAGTATTCGTTGATGTCTATGTGCTCAACTATGACGGAAATCTCATTGACGCTTCAGCTATCGCAACGCTAGCAGCTTTATTGAACACAAAGATGTTCAAGTACGAAGTTGAAGAAGGAGAAGTCAAGGTAAAACCAGGCTACACTCCATTACCGATACAAAACTACCCCATAGCAGTAACGTTCGCAAAGATAAATGGCAAACTTGCTGTTGATCCTTGGCTAGAGGAAGAACAGGTTATGGACGCTAGACTGACGATAACCATTGAAAAAGAAGGAAAAATATGCGCCGTTCAGAAGGGAGGAACTGGCTATTTTACCACAGAATATATCTTGGAAGCAGCAAAAATCGCTAAAGAAAAAGCTTCAGAAATACGCAAACTGCTGGTGAAGTAGCAATGGGAAAAACAAAGAAGATCGGCCCAACAGGAGGGTTGAAGAGCCGATACGGTGCAACTGTAAGGAAAAGATACATCGAAGTGGTGACAGAGACCAAAAGGCGACACAGATGCCCTCAATGCCACGCGTCTACTGTGAAACGCCAAAGTGTTGGAGTTTGGGAATGCAGAAAATGCGGGTTTACCTTCACTGGAGGAGCCTATACACCTTCAACTAAACTAGGCGCTACGGCAAAACGAGCAGCAAGAGGGGCTTCCACAGAAGGTTAGAAAGGAGAATAACAAAAATCAACAAAGCCGCGTTCTTACGTACTTTTTCTTCTCCTCACTTTGCGCAATTCCACTCGTCGTTTGCCTCTTCCAAGAGCAGAAACATGGATTATGCCCTCTATTTCCAATCGCATTAGCTCCTTGTTCAAGACGCTGAATCCTAAGTCACCACGAACTTCCCTGACCATATCGTGCAGTTCAGCATCAGTTGTAGGTCCTTTGCGCTGTAGTAGCTCTACGATTACCGTGGAAAGAGGGTGGGGTTTCCAAGTTTTGGCACTCATTTTAACAACATCTCCTACGCCACAGGTGTTGTAGGCTTCTGCACTCTTCTTATCTGTTTGACAAATCCTTTATACCATATTTCCATATCAGGTGAAATTGTTGGCCCTATCTGATTTACTGCGGCCTTGAAATCCGCTAGTGTCACCAGTTCGGAAGTTATACTTTTTCTCAGAGCATTCAACCCAGCCTCACGGCAGAGTGCTTGAATGTCCGCTCCACTGTAACCCTTCGTTGTCTTAGCGTGAGCCTCTAAATCAACATCTTCAGCCAAAGGCATGTCTCTTGTATAGATTTTGAACATCTTCAGTCTAGCCTGCTCATCTGGCTCGGGTACATAGACAAGTCGGTCAAAGCGTCCCGGACGTAGCACAGCACGATCTATAATGTCAGGTCGATTTGAGGCCGCGATGACAACTACATCTTCCAAGGTCGTTATGCCGTCCATCTCTGTTAGAAGCTGACTGATAACGCGTTCTGTGACGCCGCTATCGGAGAGACCCATACCTCTTCTAGGTACGAGAGAGTCAAATTCATCAAAGAAAATCACTGCTGGTGCGGCCATTCTCGCTTTCCGGAATACTTCTCTTATGGCTTTTTCCGACTCTCCAACCCACTTACTGAAGACCTCTGGGCCTTTTATTGTAATGAAGTTTGCTTCGCTTTCTGTTGCTACTGCTCTTGCCAGCATAGTCTTGCCGCAGCCAGGCGGCCCAAATAAGAGAATGCCCTTTGGCGGTGTTATGCCCAACCGGCTGAAAACTTCTGGGTTTTTTATGGGCCATTCAACTGCTTCTATTAGCTCATGTTTTATCTCTTCCAACCCGCCTATGTCAGTCCAGTTCACCGTGGGTGTTTCTATATATACTTCTCGCATAGCAGTAGGAGTTATTTCTTTGTAGGCGTTAAGAAAGTCTTCCATACGTACTTCCATCTTTTCTAAAACTGCGGGGGGAATATGTTCTTCTTCTAAGTTTATTTCGGGGAGATATCGTCTCAGAGACTTCATTGCTGTTTCTCTGCTCAAGGCAGCCATATCTGCTCCTGTGTAGCCATGGGTCATTCCAGATAGTTTCTTCAGGTCAACGTCTTCTGCTAGGGGCATGCCGCGTGTGTGAATTTGCATGATTTCGTGGCGGTCCTTCTTATCTGGAACACCTATTTCTATTTCTCGGTCGAAGCGGCCTGGTCTTCGAAGTGCAGGATCAAGGGCTTGGGGTCGGTTGGTGGCACCTATGACGATCACGTTCCCTCTTCCGCTCAAACCATCCATGAGAGCTAAGAGTTGTGCAACTACTCGTCTTTCAACTTCACCTGTGACCTCTTCCCTTTT
The DNA here is from genome assembly GCA_026014805.1 of Candidatus Bathyarchaeota archaeon. Classification (NCBI taxonomy): domain Archaea; kingdom Thermoproteati; phylum Candidatus Bathyarchaeota; species Candidatus Bathyarchaeota archaeon. Next base: position 58,675 of record JAOZHR010000024.1, read on the forward strand.
TGGCGCAATTGCATCTAACTCGTCGATAAATATGATGCTTGGAGAGTTTTGCTGCGCTTGCTGAAAAATCTCGCGTAGTCTTGCTTCTGATTCACCATAGAATTTGCTCATTATTTCTGGACCGTTTATAGAAGCGAAATTTGCTTCTGATTCATTTGCCACGGCTCTTGCTAGCAAGGTCTTACCGCAACCGGGTGGACCGTGGAGTAGAACACCTTTAGGAGGATCTATTCCTAGACGTTGAAAAAGTTCTGGATGCCGCAGTGGCAGCTCTACCATTTCTCTTACACGTTGCATTTCTTCGTGTAGACCACCTATGTCTTCGTAAGTGGTGTGAGGAAGTCCTTTTGTTTCTGGAGCTGGTTCGGTAAGTATTTGGAAATGTGTGTCTTTTGTGATGCGAACTATTCCATGAGGACGGCTTTTTGTTACTGTGAATGGTATAGCGTGTCCGAGCATCATCACTAGTGTTGTGTCACCTTCGACGAAGGTGCGTTCCATTAAACGGTTTTTAACAAAGTTTGTAAAGTCCTCGTCTACGTTTAAGCGCATATCGACAGGCGCTAGAACTACATTTGTCGCGTTCTTTACCGCAGCTGGTTTGATTGCAACATATTCGTTTATGGCAACACCCGCGTTTTTGCGTGTGAAGCCGTCTACGCGGATTATGCCCCGATCTTGGTCTTCGCTGTACGCGGGCCAGGCAATGGCGCTCGTTGTTCGTTTGCCTGTGATTTCTATGACGTCGCCAGCGCTTATGCCAAGTTTTTGCATAGTTTTTTGGTCTAGGCGGGCTATGCCACGACCTACATCTCGTTGTTTTGCATCCCCTATGCGGAGCTGTATTTCACTCATGTTTATGCCTTCTTTTTTAATGTGATTGTGAAGTTTACGAAGTCGAAAAGGGTCATGTGACTTATAAATATTACAAGCTAATAGGCATTAGCGTGTTCTTCTCACCATAAGCGTTTGAATCTGGCTCACTGTTGGAATTTTTTCTATATTTTTTTCCACTTCATCTAAGATGCCAGTTTCATCCTCTGGAATTCGAATGTAGGCTATAAGGGCGTTTAGGCCAAAAGCAACGGGCTCTGTCTGGTAATCAGCGTAAATTTTTGCTTGAGGCGGAAGGGCTTTCTCTATTTGCTTTTGCAGCTTATTAAAGTCTACTTCTATCCCTGTTGGAAAAATTTTGTAGCTTATTACTACGTTTGCCATTTTTATGGCCCCGTAAATCCGCATTTTGGGCATCTATAATGACGCCCGAATTTGCGGCATTTTTGGCATCGCCAGATGATTATTTCGTTACAGTTTGGGCAGTTGAATTTTGTGGCTTTTGTGCCTGTGAGTATGGTGCGGTTGCAGCTGGTGCAGATGGGTGCTTGTATCGTAGTTGTGGTTTTGGTTGCGGTGCTCATGGTGAGGTTTTCCTTTGTGAATTTGGATTTGTATAATGAAGGGTTACTTATATTTGCTGTGTTTAAGATGCATCCTGAAGGAAAATGAAAACATAAGGAATGCATAATTTTTGCTATTCGTCATCCATTCATGCTGTAGAATGATATCCATACCTAGTGTCTGTTGGCTGCCTAGCTGAAACTAAGTAAAATCTAGTGATCTCTAGAAGGCGAACGCACACGTCATTTCCTCTTCTTAGCATGCGATATCGGTAAAGCTGCCAACATCACCGCTCCACTGTCCACCGCAGGTTTCAGCAAATTCTCGCCACAGTAGGGACATATTCTAAACTCTGCCAATACCTCTCGCCCACAAGCTGGGCACAACTTATATTTCTTAACCTCCCTCTCCAAGCGTTTCATCATCTTCTTCAACCTTTCAACATCATTTTTCAACCCTTCTACGCTCTTGTTTAAGGGCCTAATATTCAAGACCTCGCTACGCACATTAAAAACAACGTCTCGCAACCCAGATAACAACCTACTGTTGTTTTCCAAAGTTTCACTCATCATTTCCAAAATACTCGTTTTGGCCTCTAACAACTCCACATCAGATTGATTTTCCTTCTTCCCGTCTTCTAACACTTTTCCCAGAAATGTTTCAATAGGATTTTGCAGTGCGATTAATGTTGTTCCACCCCAAAGAAAGAATACCGCCACTAAGGAACAAATCAAGTAAACAATTGGATCAATGGTCTCTAACAGCCGAGTGAATGGGTAAATCGCTAAGAGTAGCGGTTCACTTTCATCGCCTGTCAACCATAGAAAACTGTCTAGAACATGTAACCCAGCTATAAAAGTCAAAGAACCTAAAATCCAAACAGCAACACCCTTCCTGACCACGATGAACAACTCCTCTAGATAATAACTCTAGAAGAAAAATACACTTCTCATTAATTAAGCCAGTATTCTCAGAGAAAACATATGTCAAAAACCGATATATGTCGGTCAGAAGAGTTGGGCTAATTTTAAATACAGCTGTTCTTTTTTGTGAATGTGTGATTTACATGGGATTCAAAGCGCTGCATTTTTCAGAAGTAGAGGCAGATGAAGTAACGGAGAGTGGTGCTGAGGGAGTTAAAGTTCGTTGGCTAATAACCAAAGACGACGGGGCAGAACATTTCGCTATGCGCTGCTTCGAAATTGCTCCAAGAGGGAGCACCCCTCATCACTCTCACAAATGGGAGCATGAGGTTTTCATATTGGAGGGTGAATGTTTAGTTGTCTGTGGTGACCAACGAAAAAAAGTTGGCCCCGGCTATGTAGCTTTCATTCCGCCGAACGTGATGCACCACTTCAGAAACGAAGGAAGCGGGGTTTTAAGGTTTCTCTGTCTTGTCCCCCATCATGAATAATCAGCTAATTTTCCTTTTCCCTTGAAATTGGCAACTTCACAGCTTATAGCCCGTCTTCGCCCTAACTTATTTACCAACAAGGCAAACTTCTAGAGCTTGTAGCCATTTTAAGTTCATCCACTGCTGGATTTATAACAAATAGCGCAGTTGCGTTCATGAAAACTAGCAAGTCAAGGTCATAACGAAGAAAATCGCGAGTTTTGCGCTCTCAACCCATTGGTGCCTTCTTCCATGATTGAGTAGACTCTTTCTCGTTGTGCTCAACCTCACAGTTGTATTTGATCTGCGTACAAACACGCGTTTGATCCCATCGACTTATGTTGCCAGCAACGCAAGATGCTTCTTATAACTCCTGTTGGATTACTCTCTGAGCAATTATTGAATGTTAATTATGTGTTTGAATCGAGCAAAGAAAATGTATTTTTAATATGTATTTTCAAGTCGTAAAGGTTAATGGTTTGCCCTCTTCATTTTTTGGCTGAGGTGAAATCATTTGAACAGTGTTTTGTTTGACGCTTCTAAGGATTTAATTGACGATGCCAAAGCTGGATGTGCTGACTTGGTGTTCAAAGAAGTCTGTTTAGAGATTTTAGCACGCGCGAAAAATGTTTTGGATGATGGAGAGTTTAAGGCTTTATTGAAGTATGCATCTGAACGAATGCAAGAGAAAACTGTCATCTCAGTTGATGCAGTAAGGTAGCGTCAGCTTCAATCATCCTTTTTTGTTCTTTTCTTAGTTTGTGTAGCAGTAATACGTGCTCTTTTGGGACTCTGTGCTTTAGGTTTTCTATAGACTACCAGTGTTCTTCTCCGGCATATGCGCGCGCGCGAAATGAAACTAAAGGACCGAAGAAGAGGGGTAGATATACTAAGGAAAGTTAAACCCTTAGAGAAAAAAGCTATCATAAACATGAAGAAGGCACTTGAGGAATGGGAAACGCCATGAAAAGCTTTACGCACCCAACAATCTCCATTTTTTTCACTGAAAAGATGTAAGAAAGCGAAGGTCAGAACTTCCTAGGTATTCTTGTCAAAACTTCCTTGTTATACCCACCAAAGACATTAGTGGCAAGCTTGAGATAATCAATCGTTTCAGGGTCTACACCCATTAATTTGGCTGCAACCGCATCAGCCTCCATCGAGTTTTTACTTCCCACAAAAATGCCCGATTCCTTTATCTCGTTAATCCAGTAGCACGGTGAGAAGAGGCTGCGGTAGATTTTATTAATGTCTACAATGCTTCGGGATAGGTGGCTGTCGTTTTTGCCATGCCATTTTCCATATCGTGCAGGGTCAGGGATCAAGCCGAACAGATTTTTGGTTGAGAGCGAGATTTTTTCGCGGATTCGCCAGCTATTGTTGAGGCTGATGAGGACGCTGTCTCGAAGTTCATAGATTTTGGTGGGTACAAAACTGTACAACTCTTGGCTAACAAGTATTCCGTATTTGTTATCAACGAACTCTCTAACCTCGTTGGGATCGAGGGTTCTCGTTAACCAGATTTCTTCTGTGACGTTTATGTACTCAACATCATGCTTTGCCAAGATTTCATCGATGCCGCTGTATTTGAGAAACCACTTGTCTTGTTCTTTAATCCACTGCCACTTCGCTTTGGCGTTACTCGGAGTTATGACATCTCTTGGTTCTGGTCCAGTATTAAGTTCGTTTCTCCACGCTGAATAGCCCTCAATCACTTTGATTCTGCCTTGCAATGTAGAAAAAAGCTTGTCAAGCGTCTCAGCTGAAGTAAAAGTATGCGCGTTGCTCCAGTTTGGTTTTACTACGAAAACCACGCTTTTGACATCAAGTTCTCTAAGGAAGTGATAAAAGTCTTTTTTACTTCTGAGCTTACCGACCACAACCATAGAGTAGCATCTCTACAAGACTACGACTACAGAATATCCAGATTTATTAAAATAGTGTTTCATTTCTCTAGAAATCCCTACTTACATTTGGAACCTATCAAGCTCCCGTTCAGAGCTCATAGTGGAGAATCAAGCCACGCACAAACATTCAAGCTTCTTCCACATTATTGGAACATCTAACATTGAGTCAAGCACACTTTTTCTTTTTAAAGAACAACCAATTCTTTTTACCCTTAAATCTAAGGAGAAAATAGATTCCATTCAGCTTTTCGCCATGAATGTCAACAACTATTTTGTTATCCTTCCGTTCCAGAAGCGTGTAGCTCCCGCTATCCCAGATTTCCACCGTACCAGCACCGTACTCACCTTCGGGTATTTCACCTTCAAAACTAGCGTATTCAATAGGGTGGTCATCCACCTCCACAGCAAGCCTCTTGATTCTTGGCTGGGTTGGAGGAACCTTTGGAACCGCCCAACTCTTCAGGACACCGCCCATTTCTAATCTCAAGTCATAGTGAAGATGGGTTGCATCGTGCTTTTGAATCACATATATGTTCCCTTCATCTAACTTCTCCTCACCTGTTGGCTCATTTGTCTTACTCAAATCTCTCTTCTTCCTACACTTCTTAAGCCCCTAGCTGCCATCACTTGCTTATTAGACACCCACTTCCTCTGCAACTTCATACAAGTCAAGGGAAACAAGCTTGACCTTTGTGGGGACACCATTCGATGACCATCCTCGAACTTGATAGTAGTCATCAAGCATCCTTTCAAACTCGCTTCTTTTGATTCTACTGCCTTTAGAAATCCCTTTGGGAATCGGATCTTCAAACACTCGAGCAGGCAGAGAGTCAGCCTTTCTGTCAAGCCCTCCTCTGGCGTTGAAAGCTCGCTGCAGGTTATATACTCTCTCACCAATCGCAAAGAGATCAGTTACACTCAGTTTCATTCCAGTAACTGCCTTAATCATTTCAGGATAAGCCTCAGCGAAGAACATGTGTCTAGTGAACTTGCAGACTCCAACAATATCATAAAGGGTCATCAAGTCCTCGTGAACCTTTATTTCATAACCCTTGTTCTCAGCTGAAAACCGGTCTATACCAGAGAATTTCCACCATTTTCCAACAAGCTCCGTTCCATAAACCACTGCTGTCAAGTGGTCACCGCCGCGGACAGCGACTGCCAATGCTAAGCCCATTCCCTTGATTCCTCTGATGTCATAGGCGGGCAATTCAAGTCCTTTTGAATGGATGGCGAAGTGACTGGAGCCTTTGCCCAGCTTTTCACTGGCAGCCTTTACGCCATCCGATAAAAGTGCGCCAACTTTCCCTTCTCGATGAGCCATCTTCCCCAAAACTTCGAGCGTCGCGTCTACATTTCCGAATTTTAACTCAACGCCGTCCAAATCTTCCCTGGTAAGCAACCCTCTCTCGGAAGCTTCCATGGCCCACGAAACAGTAAGTCCTGCAGAGATAGCGTCCAATCCGTAAAGGTCGCACATCATCTGGATGTGACACAGTGCCTCAAAATCATCAATTTCAAGGTTTGCCCCTAGAGAATAAATTGTTTCATATTCCGGACCGTCAAGTTCAGTCCCTGCGTATTTGCCTTCATTGATTCTAACGATCCTGCCACACGGCTTGGTGCAGTTTGGGCAACCTTTGTTTCTGACTGTGTATTTTGGCGACCAATAATAGGGATCCAAATGGCTCAAATCTCCTTCTTTGAGGTTGTCGAAAGACTTTTGGAAGTAGCCTTGTTGCCAGTTGCGACTCGGATGAACTCCTTTGTCTTTATTCATCCAAGCATAGAACTCTCCTGTTCCGTACTTCATGTCCAGTTGCGAGCTAGGGTTTTCTCTAATACTCTTAGTCCATTTAATAACTAAATCACGCAAAGCTTGAGCGTCAGCATATTCAATGTTAGAAGTGCCTTTCACAGCAAGTGCCTTCAATTTTTTGGAACCCATAACGGCGCCAACACCCGTTCGTGCAGCCTGTCGCTCATCGCAGTCAATTCCAGCTATTCTCGAAAGAGTTTCACCAGCTGGCCCAATCACGGCAGTTGAAAAACCTTCATAGCGCTTCTTCAACAGAGCGGCAGTTTCACGCACGTTCTTGCCCCAAAGCTCCCCCGCACCATCCACCTTTACTACGTCATCAGCGATAACCAAGACAATAGGGTTCGAGCTTTTTCCTTGTATTACTAGAAGGTCATATCCAGCCTTTTTCAATGCAGGTCCAATTGATGCACCCGCGGCTGCCTTTCCAAAGCCACCTGTTAGAGGAGATTTCGCTAAGAAAAGTGTTTTCGAAGCAGTCGGGATACCGGTCCCTGTCAGAAGCCCTGGTGCAATGATTAGCTTATTATCTGCGCCAAGAGCATCTAAGCCCTTTTTTGTTTCCTTGAAAAGCAAGGTGCTTGCAAAGCCCATTCCACCTAAAAATTTGCGCGGCCATTCGGGTGGCAGTGTTTCTGCCTTAAAAGCGTTGGTAGATAGGTCTACTCTCAATATTTTGCCTGCATATCCTTTCAATTTCTCCACCAATGCCTCCTAGATAGCGTCGAATCATGATTAAGGTTTTCTGTAAAACTTGAAAAAAGCAAATATATAATGGCACTTGGATAGTAGTGAAAGAATTAGGAGGAATTGTGAAGGATGCCTATCGACCCCGACTTTATGAAGAAATCGAAAGTGGACACCCATAACGGTCATGACGTGAGAGGAGAAGTGAACCCTCCGAAGAAACTTGGCATTCATGGAACTCAAGTGGCCGTAGACCAAGACCTATGTAATGGAGATGCCATTTGCGTCTCAGTTTGCCCCGTTTCAGTTTTTGAAATGATCGATACGCCTGGGCATCCTGTTTCGGAACAAAAATCAGACCCAGTGAACGAGCCTGAATGCATCTTCTGCGGAGCTTGCGAAGTCAATTGTCCAACTCGAGCGATTAAGATAACAGAATCATAGCGGCCCCGTTTCTACAGCTTCGCCCATTCCTTGGAGGAGAGATAAAGGCAGTCTGCAAAATGAAAGATAAGGAACTAGTTCAAAAAATCATCCAACTTCTAGCAGAGGAACACCCAGATGCGAAAATAGCGCTTCATTACAGCAACCCGTTGGAGCTTCTAGTTGCAACAATACTTTCAGCTCAATCAACCGATAAGATAGTCAACGAGGTCACGAAGACCTTGTTTAAAAAATATAGGAAAGCGGATGATTATGCAAATGCAGACCTTAAGGAACTAGAAAAGGACATAAAATCTACTGGCTTTTATCGAAACAAAGCTAAATACTTGAAGAAGATGGGGCATATGCTTGTGGAAAAGTTCTGGTCAAAAGTGCCGAAGACAATGGATGAATTGACTACACTGCCTGGAGTGGCTAGAAAAACTGCAAACATTGTATTGTCTAACGCCTTCCAAGTTGTTGAAGGAATCGCCGTTGACACGCATGTTCGAAGACTCTCCCAAAGATTAGGATTGAGTGAGAATAAGGACCCTAACAAGATAGAAAGGGATTTGATGAAGCTTGTTCCCAAGGAACAATGGGCGAAACTTAATGATTTGCTCATATTTCATGGCAGACGAGTTTGCACCGCCAAGAAGCCTAACTGCGGGGAATGTACAGTAGATAAGCTATGCCCTTCAGCTTTCACATTTGAATTATCATCCTAATCTTGGGAGATTCGTTGGCAACTGCTACAGCTGTTTCAAGAGATTTCGGCCTGAGCCTCTGCAACTGCACCGTAAGCTCTAGTCCATTTCTCCAAGGATCTACACTCCAGATGAGCTTTAAGATGCCCCGCAAGAATGTGCAAACCAAGAATCTTGAAGTTTGATTTTAGAAGGTTTCTTAGGGAGAGAGCAGACGCTCTCAAAGTACTTGATTGAGTCGCATTACAGAATGGGAAGCTCAGTGAGAGACATAGACGCTGAAAAACCCGGAAAAGAGAAAAGATTGAACATGGAAATGAAAACAAGCAGATTAGAGAACGCGTGCTTAACTGGCCCCATGTATTTTCATGTATGTGTGCCAGCAGGTATTAAGTGTGGCTACACCATTCCGTCAGACTGCGTTGGGGAACTTTGCTAACTCTCGACTTCGTCTTGCGCTCTTCAAAGAGAATAAGTTGACCATAGACCCCATCATAGCCAGGGATGACTTGGGCTCTTCCTTTTCTAACCATAACAACCGCCTCAGCGATTTTTGGGTCAACAACCTTGGACAGTTCTTCTGCAGAAGCGTCAATCAGCACATTATATTCGCTGCCAAACTTGGCCATCAGGCTATTGAAGACGCTCCAGACGTTTTGCACGCTAGGAGATGACGCGTTCAAAACTGTTGCAATGATTTCTGACAGTGGCAGTAGATGCATGTAGCCGATAGCGTTTTGCGGCTTGAAACTTGCTGGTCTGTCCGCTAACTCTTCAACTCTTTGTTCCACGCCCTTCGTTAGTTTATTACGACACATTGGGCAAAGATTACCAAACTTTATTGCTTCTTGCGGCGGCATAGAGACATTGCAGCTTCTATGTCCAGACCAATGATATTTGCCATAGGCTGGGTTTGTTTCGATGGTGAACTTGAACCGTTCTGGGTCTTTCTTGCGAATTACGTCCACAACTTCGTCATATGTGAGCTGTTCGAGGTCTAAAACGTTGGCTTCTCGTCCAATTCTCCAAGGCCAGCAACTGTGGCTGTCGCTGTTTGATACTAGGGTAAACTTGTCTAAGGCACTTATCCGCCAATTCATAGGTGGGTCGGAAGACAAGCCGGTTTCTAAGGCGTGAATGTGTTTTGTCATGTCTTGATAGCAATCTTCTATTTTGTCGAAGCCACTGAAGGCACCGAAAAGGCTGAACCACGGGGTCCAAGCATGAGCGGGTATCACTTCGTTATTTGAGGAAACAGACATGACTTCCTCCACCAGCTGCGACGCAGACATTTCAAGCGTAGGTCTTCCATCAAGGCTCAAGTCGCCATACTGTGCTAGTCGATCGTTGACTTGTATCGCCGTCTCGAAGTTGGGCGTCAAAATTAGATGATGAATTTTCTTTGTTTCGCCTCTGAACATGAATATTGTGCTTACTTCGCAGGTTATCATGAAACAGGCTGAGTTTGCGAATTTGGATGACTTGAAAAGCCCCTTGCCTGGCGCTTTAACTAGATCTTCTTGCAGCTCTTTCATCCATTTGGGATGCGTAAAATCTCCTGTGCCTACTAAGTTCAAGCCTTTTATTTTGGCAAATCGCGCAATCTCTTGGATGTTTATCCTTTTGCTTGTGGCTCTACTGAAGCGGCTGTGAATGTGTAAATCAGCTATAACCCTCAAGTTCTTTCGCCTATCCTCAAGTCCTTGAAGTCAATGACATTCTCAACTTTTCCTCTGTTTGCAACATATTTGTCAAAGAGTTCTTCCCAGTCAACCCGATATAGGGCATATATAACGAGGATCAGAAGCACAGCCATTATAAGTGCGCCTATCCAGCTTCCTGTGTCTCCGAAAAGGAAAATGAGAATGTCCCCGTAGACCTTGCCGAAGGATGCTAGGATGTAACACATGAGAAGCTTCCCTAATATGGCTGGAATGAACGCTTTGAAAAGGTTGTACTGCAGTATGCCTAGTGGAATAAAGAGCAGGTCGTCTGGAAGCGGGGTTAGTGCAAAAACAAAAATGGCAGCGGGACTGTATCTGCCAAAAAGCTTGAGGAAATAACGCATTTTTCTCTGTCTTTCTTCGCTGATTATTCTTCGTCCGTAGTATCCAAGAAAGTAACCTGAAAGTTCTCCAATAGCAGAGCCAGAGCCTCCTGCAATTGTCAGCAATATAGGGTTCCATCCAGCAGCAGCTAACCCTAAAATCACCAGCGTATAAGGGATAGGAATGATAATCGTCATAGTGCCTATCAGACTAACTAGAAAGACGCCGAAATATCCAAACTGCGATGCCACATCATACATCCAATTTAAGAAAGAGGGTGCGCGCAAATCAACGTTAGTCGACACTGCGGTTTCTGTAATTTCTACAGTGATGTCTTGGCGATACAGAATCACATGAATCTTGAGAACTATTCCAGAAGATTTGTCGTACCAACGCTTCATAATAGCTGTGGTCCAGTTGTATTCAATAACCCAGCAATCTCTTTGTTGTCCCAGAACGTTAATTTGCTCACTTCTGCTGATGACGTTAATTCCATAGAATATGTCTACAGTAGACCCGATTGTGACGTCTGTTTCAATCCAGAACGGGCATCTCTCACCAATATAGTTTGGAACTGAAGAATTAACTATTTCACGAGTAACTACATTTATCGTCCAATTGGCTTCGCCAAGTGTTATCACTGCATCTCCTTCAGTTACATTTACCCCATAAGAGGTCAAGTGTAGGTCAGCAAAATCGTCTGTAAGTTTGGTTATGCTCCAGGTCATGTACTCCGTCTGATTATGCCCGGTCCATGCGAACAACTGCTCATAAGTCATGTATGTACCAAATTTCAACCAAGATGGTTTAGCTACTTCTTGGAACCGTGTATACAAATAGACAAGTGTTAAAGACGCAATGATCAACAACACAGCAATTAACAACAGTCTCTTTCTATTCATGCTCGTAGCCTTCATCGTGTTCAAGCGTCGAAGATGGTGCAATCGTATCGTGAGAGCAAAGACACGTTGACGCCCCATTTTTTAGTTGCAGTGATTTGGGTTCGACTGCATTTAACTCTAACTATTCGAGTTGGCGTAACAATTATGTCGACGCTTTCATCATGCACCTCATAAGGCACCAATTTCACCAGTTGTGTGTCATGAACAGTTGTGACTACTGGAATATTGCCAAACCTACGTTTCAACAGTTGAAGCTCTCGGTCTCCGAAACCGCCGCCTTTTCCAAGCCTATGTCCATCCTTATTCACAGCCACGCAGCCAGTCACCACAAGGTTCGGCTTCGGAAGATTGTCGGCTTCGATTTTTCGTCCATATTTGAATGCCCCTTTTATGGTGGATGCAAAACTTTCTTTCTCCTGCACATTATCCGGAGCGACCAAAAGAAAACCATGTTTCAGTTTCGGCGAAGCCATGATTAGAAGTTTGTCTTCTCTCAGCGTGTTCTCCCTGACTTTGTGCTGTGCGAAGTCGGGGTTTGCAAAAATTATTGATGCGTTGTTCCATTCAGGTAATGACCTGACTCTGTTAGCTGCCTCTTCTGAGCCTGTAAAGTTTGGAATTCTGCCAAAGCATGGTAGTGGGAATTTCGCTATTTTCTTTTCTGTCATTTCGCGCCAGATAGTTTCTCTGAAAGCTCTTTTCTCTTCTTTCAAGCCCATTATATTTTACGCAACGAAGAACTTTGAATGTGTATTATGGAAAAAATTGGGTTGTGCTGGCCGCTTATTTCACTCTGCCTAGATTAGACCTAGCTTCTTTCCCCCTTCCTCAAACGCTTGAACTGCCTTGTCTAAATACTCTTTTGTGTGTTTAGTGCATAGTTGGACTCGAATTCTCGCCTTGCCGCGCGCCACCATTGGGAAAACAATTGGCAATGCAAAGATGCCTTTCTCCCAAATGATGTTTGCAAGCTCCTTCGCTGTTCTGCTTTCTCCACACATAACCGGTACAATTGGAGTCTCACTATTTCCCGTGTCAAAGCCGAGGTCTTGCATTGCTTTGAGGAAGTAGTTGCGGTTTTCCCAAACTTTTCTTACGTGTTCCGGCTCAGTTTCAAGAACATCGATCGCTGCGATGCATGCCGCAGCTACACCTGGCGGTACGCCTCCGCTGAGAAGCCAGCTTCTGGATTTGTTATAGGCAAAGTTTCGCAGGTCTTCGCAGCCTGTTATGTGTCCTCCTATGACGCCGAAGGCTTTGGAAAACGTTCCCATTTCAACGTGCACTTGGTCTGGGGTTAGGTTGAAGTGGCTGACGATTCCGCGGCCGCCTTCGCCGAGGACGCCTTCTCCGTGGGCATCGTCTACATAAACGCCTGCTCCGTGTTCTTCAGCGATTTTGGCAATTTCGCGGAGAGGAGCGAGGTCGCCGTCCATACTGAAGACTCCGTCAGTTAGAATCCAAATGTGCTTGTAAGGTGGTTGGTGTTTTTCAGCTTCGTCCATGGCGCGGGTCAGATCTTCAACATTTTTGTGTTTAAAGATTGCTCGGTCAGCGTGGGTCAAGCGGACACCGTCTATGATGGAGCCATGGTTAAGCTCATCAGACACGAAAAGATCACCTCTACCACATAGTTGGGGAATTAATCCTTCGTTAGCCATGAAGCCAGTCTGGTATGTTAATGAGGCGGGAGCTTTCTTGAACTTAGCTAAACGGATGTCCAATTCTTCATGTAGCGTCATGTTTCCTGCAATGGAGCGATCGCTCCCTGCACCTGCTCCATAGTTTTTGGTTGCTTCCAGCATAGCGTTGACAACTTTAGGATGTGTTGACAGGTTGAGGTAGTTGTTGGCGCAGAGCATGATGACTTCTTTGCCATCGATGGTGCAGACGGGTTCGCTGGCAGTTTGAAGCTCTTTGAGCTCCCAGTTCAAGCTTTCACTTACGAGGCGGCGGTATTCTTCGCCCATGTATTTTGTTGGATGACGTTTTAATTGCACACTGTTCACCTCAATAGACTATTTTTCTGCTTTCCTAATGCAACTAACATTCTCTTAACTTTTATCGCTCTAGGTTCCATCGATTTTTGGGAATTTAAATTATAAGTTCTTTCTGTCTCAATGCGCGCGCTTGAACATCGTTTATCATATCTCGTTGGATTTTAAAATGTTAGCAAAATTGTAACGAAAACTGATGCCCAGCCAATGCACATAGTTATTTTTTTGTTGGCTTGCTTTCTATTTCTTAATGACAGAAAGTTTTTTCACGACGGAACTGGAACATTGAGGAATCAAGAAGTGAAGCAGCAAAGCTAGGTTTTCTTTTTACGTTTTCTTGTGGTTCTTTTCTTTCGCGCTCTTTTTTTCGTTGAAGCTTTCTTCAGTTCTTCTTTTGGCTCAGTTTTTGGCTTTATTGTTGGCTCTGGCGATGATACGGGTGGTGATGGCGGAGCTACTGTTGTTGCTGACGCGAGTGTTGCCTGTTTTGGTCTTGCCATGTATCCAAGCCCTATGAAAACAACGCCGATAACGGCTAGCACATAAAGATAAAGTTCAGTTACTTCGGTTAAAGGTGCAACGTAAGCATAGATCGCTATTATGAAGCATACTATTGCTACAACATATAAAGCGTAATCGGATCTCATTCTACCTGCCTCCCAGAATATCATAGGGTTCTGTGGCAATGGTTTAAATAATTTTCTGATATTTTTCTGTCTTTTTAGAGTGTTTAGACTGTTTTTCAGAAACCTTGGCGCAGAGTAAACAGGTTACATGCTCTTGGTAAACCATTTTTCAAGTCTTGCTTGCTTTTTTAGTCTGTGAATTTCTTTCATTCTTTGAACAATCGTTTTCACCCGTTTCTGAGCGAAGTCTCGCTGATCGCAGAGAAAGTGAAAAAGCTCCTCTTCACGCAAGGGATTATAACTAAGATCGTATTCTGACGTTGTTTTTGGATGAAGATAAATTTCTCTTACTTCCTTGTACTGTGGTGGGATTTTTGACGAAAATTTGCTTGGCAGATTTTCTATTCTCCCATGTCCTTTGACAAGTTTGAGAGCTGTTTTGGGTCCTACACCTTTTATTCCTTTATTGAAATCTGTTCCAATCAGAATCGCCAGGTCAACAAGTTGCTGACGTGTTATTTCATGATGCGAAAGAAGTTGGAATAAGGTGATGAGTTCAGGCTTCAGGGGTCTCGTTACTCCTTTGCTTGGTAGGTATTCCCGTCCATGAATTGTTAAGAACCGCAGCAGTTTTGGTGCTCCAAAAAGAACGCAGTCGTAGTCTTTGCTGCTTGCGGCCCAGACATCACCTCGCATTGCCATGTAAGCGGTTTGGGCCTCTGCTTCGCTTGGAGCTTGCACGTAAGGGATTCCGAGAAGCGTGAGTAGTTTTTTAGCGTCTTCTGTCATGCTTCGTGTTAGTCGGCTTGTCATGACCGCTTTTGAGAAGGCTTTGGCGTAGTCTCGGGCTTTCAGTGCTTGTTGCCATTCTTGAAGGGCTTTCTCTCGCTGTTCGCGTCTCTTTTTAATTTCTCCTCCCTTTAGTGCTGGTGGTTGGCCGTCAAATACAAAGACAAGGTCTATGTTAAAATCGTGTATTAGGCGGGTGGATCGGAACATTAGACCTGTAAGGTGGGATGTGATGTTTCCTTTTGAGTCTTTTAGAGGTGTTCCGTCTCTTGTTCGTATGAGGGATAGAAATTGGTAGAGGTAGTTGTTGGCGTCTACTGCGAGGCTTTTGCCTTTTAAATCGTTTAGGGTGAGAATCTGTTTTACCATGATTGGAGTGAGGTTGACGCCCATAGCTTTTCCCGCTTTTTAGCACTATGTATAAGTGGATGTTAAGATTTTTACGATGGTTACGTGTATAGGCAATGTGGAGCCCGGTGGTGTAGTGGACAAGCATAGAGGGCTTTGGACCCTCAGACGAGAGTTCGAATCTCTCCCGGGCTACCAACGCTTTGCCAAAAGCAGTATGATTTAAGCCCCGTTGGGCGTTACTGCGCGCGCGCTCTTTTCTATTTCTGAAAGTTTAAAAAAAACAGAAGATTTAAATAGTAGATGTGTGTTATTTCTAACATGATGTTAGATGTGTCTAACATAATGTTGGAATTGAATAACAGAGGTGGATTAGAATGAGAGGGCGAAATGTGTTACTGGCGTTGGGAGTGTTAGTGTGTTTGATTGGAGCCTTTTTAATGTTTGATGGAAGTATCTTAGGGGAGAATACTGCGGGCATAGCAACTGTGATAGGGATCACAGGAATCGGGATAATAACTCAAGCACGCAAAAGAATAGAGAAATGACAAATTGCAGGAGGATGATGCCATGATCGATCTGCCTTGGCCTGTGATGAGTATCGTGATACTAGCCACCATCGTTCTAATCGGTATATTAGTAATTTGGAAAAAACTGGAGGACAGGAAATCAAGGTTTCCGGCCCAAGACGAACGAACCAAGAAAATCACTGGAAAGGCGGCAACATACGCTTTTTTCATTGGGTCGTATTTCATGATTGCACTTATGGCTGCAAATCTTATCAATCGAGAATTTGCGGGTTTACCTCTTCTCGATGCAGGGTATGCTTTGGTAATATCAATCCTAGTGCAAAGTCTGACATTCCTTGGATTACGTTTGTACTTCAACCGAAAAGGCGACTCATAATGGCATTTAAAACCAGAATTAAGGAATTCAGGGCAAGATATGATCTAACACAGGAGGACCTTGCGAGGAAGGTTGGTGTAAGGAGAGAAACCATACTTTACCTCGAGAAGGGAAAATACAATCCTTCATTAAAGCTAGCTCATGAGGTAGCCAGAGTTCTGAAAACAACAATAGATGACCTATTTATTTTCAAAGACAAAAAAGAGAACATTAACCAATTCTAGAGTTATCTTCCACATTATCAACTGCGAAGTACATTGTATAGAGTGGAAGTCAGGATAAGCGGAAATCAGACCTTTGGGGGTCCTACTTCGGGAGAAAACCTAAAAGACTTTTCGGAAATCCTTAGCTTTATATATCAAATGAAAAGGAAAGAATGAAAAGCCTACGCTTGTTCACGGGTCTCCCAAGTTTAATAGAAGCTCTACTCCTAAAAATATTACTGTTTTCTTTTGGTTCAGCTATAACTTTTCCGCATTTCATAATTATTGAGAATTTTCAGAGGCTTTTCTCAGAATGATTGTCGGCAAGAAGTGGGAGAGTGAAGCGTCTATCCACTTTGAAAATTCAAATCAACTTCTTTAGTGGTAACTACTCGACCTGCTGTTAGTGATTTTTTGCTCTTGACATGAATTATCGCTTCTTCTTTAGCAAGGTCAGGTAATTTTGACTCTTTCCCTTCTACCGCTTTTTGAACTCTCAAAAACTCCAAGAGGACAGAATTTACAACACTTTCAAACCACCTGAGACTTGGAGAATACGTTTCTCTACCTTCAACGTAGTGTTTTACATATTTTCGGTCCAAAGAATCAGCAGAAAGGGTCCCAATTGAGATTTCAGTTCCGCCGTGAGTAAAAGCATTTCTCATGTTATAGGCTTCTTCTATTAGGGAGAGAAGGAGTTTTCTGTCTCCCAGTTCCTCTTCAAAAGAACTTGGGAGATACTTGAGGATGAACTCTCTGAAGTTCTCTCTTATCTTGTCGCTCTTTATGACTTTGTTTGAAATGGCTTCTATTGCTGTCATTAGAAGAAAAAATGAAAGTGTTGGGTTATCATCAATTAAAGACAATGCAGTTCTGTAGACGCTACAACTTCTCAAGAACTGCCTCAACACATCCAAATCTAGCGAATGAAGTTTCTTAAACAAGTCTTCAAAATCAGATGGGAACTCTATCTTCCCTTTTAAAAATGACGACCGCTTCTTTTTCAGGGTTACTTGCACGTTATTGACCTTAGTGGAATCAAACTCTACCTTCATTTGTAGTATTAGTGAAAGTAGTGACTGAATATAGTCGCCTTCTTTCTCAGGGTTGGAACTTGTTTGACCAGATTTCCATAAATCGTAGAACTCAAGAAGAAGGTTCTCACGTGTATCGTTTAGTGATTCTCTGGCTGTGGGAATTGAACTGATTTTGTATTTGTCGAATGTAGCTTCTCTTAATCGTGGTTCTAAGGTCTTTGAAGAAGTAAATAGGAGTCTAACATCAACACCTTCTTTGCTCATAGCTTATCCCCTTATGTAAATAATTGGTCGGTATATTTGTATCTCCACTCAATTATATAGACCAAAACAAAATCGAGTTCTTCCAATTCAATGCAACTTCTCCGCATTACTCACGTTTTGAGGTTTGTTTTCATGGAAATCTTTTTGTCTGAACTATGATTAGATTTTTGTGAATGCATGCAAAACTCTTTTGGGGCTGAAAAGCATTCTATATGATGGGCAAGATTCATGAAGAAACGAACCCTCATTGTAATAGTATCCCTTGTAGCAGTTTCAGTCGTTCTTGTTTTATGGGGAGTCTATCTCCTATATGACTTGTATAGACCAAGAACCTTTTATGATACGGGGATTAGCGATGAAGAATATATAGAGATAGCGAGTCGAACATTGGAAGCTCAGAAGTTTCTGGAAAAATATCCTAATGCAACTATTTATGTAGATAGAAGTGGTGCCTTAGCAGTTGATTACGGAGTGACCAACAATATCAAAAATAGGCATTTAAGACTGCGAATTTTTATAGATTGGAGAACTAATCAGCCTTCAGACATGTTTATTGATTGTTCGGGAACCTACATCAGAAAGAATCTATTAGAATATTTAGAAACTGAAAAATGTTTTGAGCAAATCTCAGACGAAATTGAATCCTAGTATCATTCTCTTTCTATTGGTATCAGCCAGAATCCTTGTGCTTCGTATTGGTTTTGTTTGTTACTAGTTTGCTGTGCATGAGTACCATAGATTTCTTCAGAAAAAAAGAGGGACGATTAGGTTTGTTTTCTCCTTATCCTTCTAGGATGGCTTTCAGCATTTCAGGAGTTACAGCATTTCCGCCTATGCCCCAGTTTCCAAAGTCGACCTCATCGACGACACACCAGGTGTGAGGGAGAAGTTTATTCTTTAGAGGTCCGGCTTCAATCTCAGCTACGACCTCGCTGACACGCGAGATCATTTCTTGTATTTTCTCTTTCGTCAGAGTCCCCTTCAATATTTTAATGTTGATGAAAGGCATTTTTACTCAGATTTAGCTATGGGTGATACTATAAAAAACTATCCCGCGTAAGAAAAGAGGAAAAACGCATGCATGCAGGAGGAGATTTGATGATATCTCCCCGCTGAGTAGGGTTCAAATCTCTCCCGGCCCACTTTTTGGAGTTTCTCCACAAGTCATAAAAACTAACATGAAGCTTATCGAAAATCTAGGATGGAAAATGAGAAAGGTGGTTTGGGCAACTCCTCTTTACAAATTCCTAAGACAGTGTAACGCTAGCCCACTTGATAAGACGGTTCTGGACTGCGGCGCTGGCGGTGATGATCCTCCTCTTCAGCTTTTCTATGAATATGGATATAAAACGTTTGGAGTAGAAGTTGCAGAAAACCCGTTCAAACAAGCAAAGAAATTCTGCAAAGAGCATGGCATGGAACTAAACATAATGAAAGGGGACATGCGTCATCTCTCATTCAAAAGCGGATCTTTCAGCTTTGTCTATTCCTTCAATGCAATCTTTTTTATGACAAAGAAAGATATCGCAGTTTCAATGAAAGAGATTGAGAGAGTACTGAAGCCAAGTGGGTTGTGCTTCGTGAATTTCGTATCGGTTGATGAACCTGACAAAGGGCCCTTCTGCAAACCTTTTCTCGGGAGTCAAAGGTTTTCTCAACATGAAGATGATGAACCTGACAGATACTTTAGCAATTTCGAGATAATCCACAAAGAGAAGAGAATCATAGACAAGAAAACAGATGGTAAACGGTCAGTTCAAGCATACATTGACTATATTGCTGAGAAAAAACGAGATTAGCCACTTAGTAGAAGGCTATTGAGAAAAAAAGGAGATTGGGTGATATCTCCATTTTGTTGAGGGAGTAAACTTGTTGCAGAAGGCTGAAGGCTTAACAAAAAAGAGAGGGTTGGTATAAATTCTAGTCTAGACGATGGTTTCTCCCGGGCTACCAACCACTCAGTTGAGCAAGATTCTATTTTCAGGCTAACACCGTAACTTTGTTTAAGCTTAGATTTGCACTTTTATCGATTAGTACATACAATTTCCCTTCCGCTTACAACATGACTCTTTTAGAAGAGTTAAATAGACCCGTCGAAAAATATTCTTTGAAGACGTGGCTTAACATGAAGGTGAAAGTGGAGTATTTAGGCTTCATCAAGAACTTACTTAACAAACGAGTTGAAGAACTCGAGTTAAACGAGGGAGCTTCGCTTCAGGAACTACTGAGTGATTTGTCAAATCTTTATGGAACGCCTTTCAAAAAGGAAATTTTTGAGCCAGGTCAAAAAGATGTTAAAACAGGTTTTGTGGTCACTGTAAATGGAGTGCTGATTGGACAGCTTGACGGCGTAGAGACAAGGCTAAGGAACGGAGACCAAGTTATACTTATGTCGCTGATGAGCGGCGGCTAGGCAGAAGTCCACAAAGGTTATACTCTATTTTTATCAACTAGAATTCTTTATAATGGAGGATGTGCGTTGAGGAATCGAATTAAAGCCTTGAAAACTGCCTTCAAGAAAGAATTTGACGGCTACTTAATCACCAACCTGATTAACATGCTCTATTTTACCGATTTCTCGGGTGCCGCTGCGATGTTAGTTCCAAGCGAAGATGAAAGTATCCTTTACGTCTACAGTGTAAATTATGAAGGGGCAAAGGCTGAAGCTGAGAACTGTAGGGTAGAACTGGTGAAACGTGGCGAAGACTTGGTTAAGAAAGTTGCCAAGCAGATTAAGAGCCTAAAGTTAAAGAAGTTAGGCTTCGACACAATGAATGTTAAGACATATCAGAAATTCAGCAAAACTCTTATGGACACCGCTAAGCTCGAAGCTAAGAGCGAATACGTTTGGAATCTTCGCAAAGTAAAAGATGAGGATGAGCTGAGGAAAATGCGAAAAGCTGCAGAGTTGACAGTTGAGGGCATGCAAGCTGCCTACGAAACAATTAAAGCTGGGCCTCGAGAGTATGAGGTTGCCGCTGAAATTGAATATGCGATGCGCGTCAGCGGGTCTTATGGCGTAGCTTTTGACACTATAGTTGCCTCAGGTTCCCACTCGGCTTATCCCCATGGGGGATGTGGTGAACGAAAACTTGAGACTGGAGATCTTGTGGTTGTCGATATTGGGGCGATATACAAGAACTACCGTGCAGACATGACTAGAACGTTTGCGGTTGGTAAGCCGTCTGCAAAACAGGAAAAAATCTATACAGTGGTGAGAAGGGCTCAGGAGAAAGCTTTTCAGGAGATGCGGGAGGGAGCGAAGGCTGCGGAATCAGATGCAGCTGCAAGGAGTATTATAGAGAAGGAGGGGTACGGTGAATATTTTGTCCACGGTCTCGGTCATGGCGTTGGGCTAGAAGTTCATGAGCAGCCTGTTTTGAATCCTACAAGCAAAGACATACTAAAGGGTGGAAACGTGGTTTCTGACGAGCCGGGGGTGTACATCGTTGGCTTCGGCGGTTTTCGAATTGAGGACACAGTGTTGGTGAGGAAAGACAGAGCGGAAAGATTCACCAGAGGGCTCTATGTTTTAAAAAAGTCATAAAAAACGCTAATTTCTAGCGGAAATTAAAAAATCGTACATGTCTCAAAGGTAATCATATAATTTATATATTACTTTGCAGCTTATGCAAAGGCATGCATCCTGACAAAATTCCGAAACTTCTGTACGAATTGATTAAGAACTCGCGAAGAAGCGATAGAGACTTAGCAAAGGTCCTAGGGTTTTCACAACCTACCGTTACGCGGACAAGGAGAAAACTTGAAGACGAAAAGTATGTTTTGCAATATACTGCGCTCCCAGACTTCACCAAGCTTGGATTCGAACTAGCAGCATTTACTTTCACACAGTGGCTATCAGAGGAAAAAGCAGATACTGAAACACCTTACAAATGGCTTGAAAAAGACCCTAGAGTAGTATTTGTTGCTGAAGGCAACGGACTTGACGGAAAAAATTCCATAATCGTCACTATGCACAAGAACTACACTGATTATTCAGAATTTATTGCAGACCTGCAGAAGACAAAGACTGTCCAAAACGTGAATTCGTTCATAACAGCATTAACTGGAATAAAAAAGCACCTTACTCTTGCAGATCTTGAAAAGGTCTAGGCAAAGCTAGGGAATTTAAGCGTCAACCTATCGTTTCAAAGATGATCTTCTAAGAGCGTATTCCCTGCAAGATTGATGTCCCCCAAGAAAATGCCAAAGGAACATATCACTCGTACTTCACATTTATTGGAGAAGAAGCAGTCAAATATCTTCACTCATATTTGAGCATCAGACCTGACATATCTGATGAAGACTACATATTTCTGAAACAGGGAACAACTGAAAAAGCAAGCGCCAAGTCGTTGAGTAAGATGTTTGCTCAAACAATGCAGAAGCTGAAGAAGAAAGGACTAATGGAAGTTAAACAGAAGCAATGGCATAAACCACGAGACGTTAGACTGTATAATTTACGGGAATGGTTCAGAAAACATAGCCATCAAGCTGGTTTTGAACTTGTCCAATTTTGGATGGGACATATAGTTAGAGCTGGGCAAGAAGAGCATTACAGACCTAAAGATGTGGAATTTCACAGGAAACTATATGCTGAAAAAGCCATGCCATTTCTGAGACTTGAAAAAGCCACACCTGCAGAAACGGAGAAGACCATTGAAGAATTAAAACTACAACTCACAGAAAGAGATAAAGAAATGGAAGTTATGAAAGAAAGCTTCCGTAAGATCCAACCTCTAGTGGATTTTGTGAATACTTTTAACGCTCCCGAAGACCTTAAAGAAATGCTAAATTCGCTTAGCTACGATATGACCGTTTCTTCCTATGACCCAAAAGTGTTGTTTGACCAACATGTAGCTAAAAAACTTGATGAGATTATGAAAGAGAAGGGCATAACACAAAAAGAAGCTCTTGAGCTACTTGTGAACGAAACTTGGAAATCAGTTAAAGAAGGTGACAGAAGGCGCTTAGAAATAGCCAAAGCTCATGGATTGCCTATAACAAAAGAAGATTATGAAGAGCGAAGGAAAAAAATGAGAAAGAAGCAAACACGCAATTGAATTCGCAAGCGCGCGAGAATAATCTTTTAAACCGTAGGGACATAAAATGCGTACGAAAAGGAAGTGAGAAAAATGAAGAAGATTCTGCAGATAAATCTAAGGTTCAAGGTGACAAAACCCGAGCTTGAGAAAGCCTTTCTGGAAGTCGCCCAACCTATCGCGAATGTCAGAGGGCTACTTTGGAAGGTCTGGATTGTGAATGAGGCTGAAAAGTCAGCAGGTGGAATCTACCTGTTTGAAGATGGTGCCTCAGTAAAGGCATATCTGAATGGAGAAATCGTTGCAGGGATAATGAGCCATCCAGCCCTAAGTGATATTGAAGCAAAAGTATTCGACATACTACCTGAACACACAAAGATTACTCGTGGTCCTGTGAACTGACAAAACTCTAGGAAAACAATAACCTCCCCCCTTTTTCCAACGTAACCTATTATTTCACTTAAACATACGGGGAACTAATCACCAAACCAGACTCGCAAGGCTGTTCGCCTTGCTCCCACCCACCCATCCCCGCTTAGACATATTAAAAACATCTGCTATTCTTAAGCGCGCGCAATTGAAAGGCGGGTGCACGCGAAACTGATTTTAATCACCGTGGCTTATGATTAATGGGAGTAGGAATGGCTGAGAACGCTCAACGTCTTCAAGCAGAACTATCTGTTGCATTGGGGCGCTCAAGGGATTATGCCAAATTCTGGTGTTGCTCAATTTGTGGAACACGAAATAGTCTCCAAAGAAGCAGTTGTAGAAAATGTAAGGTTACCCTTCAAAGCCAGCTGATAGCTATATCAAAAAGCGAGAGTAAGTAACTGCACACTGTTCCAAGTAGAACTCGCTGAACTAGCGAAATTACACCAGCTGTTCTAGGCTAGCTTGTGGGTTCTGCCAATTTTCCTTCTTCTTCTATGAACAAATACGCGCGCATGTGGAAACCATCTGAACTTGTTAACTGACTGAGTGTTCTCAGATATAGATGTGTTGTGCAAAGGTATGATTTTGTTTGATAAATCTTAAAAAAGAAAGGGTTATGGGAGGGGTTTTTTGCGGCTTAGCATTATTGCAAATGCTGCTATTACTACGCCGATGATCCCGATACCGATTCCTGCATAGCCGATGATTGTTGCAGTATTCAGTTTTGCCTCTAGGTCTTCGGTTCGAGTTGCTAGGTCGGAGTCTGCTTCACTAAGGATCGTTTCCAAGCTGTTAATTTCGGTTTCCAAGTCCGCGATGTCATCCATTAGTGTATCTTCCAGAGCGGCTAGCTGATCTTGGAGGCTAGTCAGTTGACCTTGCATTGTATCTACCTCGCTTTGCAGAGTATCTACTCGGCTTGTTAAAGTGTTCAGCTGGTTTTGTAACGCAGTCAGCTGGTCTTCTAGGGTGTCTAATCGGTCTCGCAGAACGTCTATCCCTAATAGCTCTGCCAATGAGGGTGCTTTAGCTGTCCACTTGACGGCGTTCAATAGTATGAGCCTTGTTGGGAGGTTTTCAGGCTCCTTATCCCAAATATGCACGACTCTTCCTTTGTCTGGCGGGGCGTAAGCAGACACATATGCCCAAGTAGTGTTTGCATACTCGTTTGCCAGCATTGTGTAGTAGGGATAACTTGTTGTACCAGCCATCGCTGTAACGTTGTATCTAGCGTCGCCCCCTGTTCCAGTGATGTTTTCGCCAACTGTGTATCCAGCTGTTACTGGATGGGCTGCTGAAATCTGCGCTGTGTCCATGGTGCTGTAGTCCCAGTAAATGTAGCGACCATTGTCGCCAGCTGATTCTTCGGGGAGGATACCATCGTAGCATAGATATTCAATTGTGCTGTCAAGCGCTACGAGGCCTCCACCACTGTTGTTCCAGAAATCGTAGATCATGGCGTTTGACGCGATTGCCGGCCAGTTGTCTGGGAAAAGAAGCACGTCGTAGCCGTCTAGGATGCCTGCTTGTATTTGGGCGTCGGTAACGGCTTCTGGTAGTATGTAGGGGTCCTTGTCGAGTACGTCGATTGCATCTGCAAAATTGTTACTATTTCCTCCGATTGCGTACGGTGGATATCCTGATGCGTCCAGCACAGCAACTTTGACGTATGCATTGGATGAGCTGTCTGCGGCGAGCGCACAGGTTATCTGCCAGCTTGTCAATAGCGTAGCCACGATAAGTACTCCAAGTGTTGAGAGATTTCTTTTCTTCATTTTCTCACAAACCACCTTTAAACAGCGTTGTTGTTTCACGTTTTCGTCTAATAAAGCTATTGCTTGGAAATCAGGCTACTGCGCGCGTGTATGCATACATTCAAACGCGCTTACAACTGCTGACTGAGGTCAGCATAGAGATTCGGTATTTGCAACCTTTACACGTGAGACATCGGAAGGATCCCCCCCCCCCGCAAGCGGACACCCCCCTTGACCTAGTCTCACCATAATATTACTGGTTAGAGAGGGTTAATAGATTCAACTAGAAACAAGAGAAAAACAAAAGCAAAAATAGGAAAAGAGAGCAAAAAATAGAAATAACGTTTACTACAAGCTCTCTCTAAGACAAAACAATCAAACAAGACTCAAGCTGAATAACTGTACAAAGCTTCTTTTCTTTTAAATCCGATAACTCTCCATTTAGTGACTATTAGAAGCACTCCACTGTCATCAAGTCGCTTATACGCTAACAATACCTTGTTTGAATTACTGTGTAGTGTTATCTCCTCAACAACCCATTCTGGACTGAAACCAGATTCAGCCATTGTCTTAATGCAAGAACGAAGAGAAACCAACTAGCTTGCAGACCTCCTGCAAACTGAAAAAAGCCATGAACTAGGGCTATGCCTCGAAAAAATATGTAACCGTGTAGAAAACAACTTTATAATATCTATCTAATATCACTCTATCACTATGAGGTTAGACAAAGCATGCCATTTTCGTTCCGCATCAAAATAAACCAAAACGAGGTTGAAATTTCAGGCACACAAAAGGAGGTTTTGAAAATAGTTAAGGATCTCCCAAAACTTGTTGAGAATATTTCCAAAGCATTCGCCCACATAGACTCTAAAGTTGGTGTCACCCAAAAATCACCTGTAACAGTGCAGTTGACTTCTCCCACTACCAAACCGTCCAGAATGTACCCCTCAATCAAGAAGGCAAAGAACTGTAGTCAGGCTGTTTTAAAGCTGCTTGAAACTGAATGGGGGGCTTGGAGACCTAGAACAACACCTGAGATCACTGAAGCTTTGAAGGCGAATGCTATTCATTATCCATCCACAACCTTGTCGGGTGTATTATCTTGGCTTGTGAAAAAAGGGAAAGTGAGACGATGGAAGACTGACGCTGGGTACGTGTACATTTTGGCCAAGAAGGAGGCTTGAGTATTGCCAGGGCACCTACGAATACGAGTGAAGACGCCTTTCGGCGAAGTTATTATTGAAGGTAATAACGCAAATGATATTTTGGATATGCTGCAAGAGATGCCCCCTGAGTTTATGGAGAGAATTGGCGATCTGGTTTCATCGAAGCTGACACCACCTTTGCAAGCACAGTTGGATGGAATTGTAGAGTTTACTACTAAAGGCCCAGTAATTACAGCGAGACGTAAACTTACGCATTATGAATCTATTGGGCTGGTTTTGTATGCTTCTGACGGAAAGACGAATACGGCGACGCAAATTGACCGTTTGCTGCAATCTAGCGGTGTGAAGTCGAT
Source organism: Candidatus Bathyarchaeota archaeon (assembly GCA_026014805.1). Classification (NCBI taxonomy): domain Archaea; kingdom Thermoproteati; phylum Candidatus Bathyarchaeota; species Candidatus Bathyarchaeota archaeon. Next base: position 84,876 of record JAOZHR010000024.1, read on the forward strand.
GGTGCCAGCAAGGTTGAATGAGATGACGAAGCGGGGTTTGGTGTTCAAGCCTGACCCCGGGCGACCGCAATTTAGATTGACAACGCAGGGTGAGAAGTGGGTTGAGGAGGAAATTATGTCGAAGTTGAAGGAGAGCACTTGACGTTGAGTGTTACGGTGCATGTTAAGTATAAGGACATTGAGGAAACTTTTACAGGTGATGTTGACGATGTTTGGGCGGGCATTAACCAGTTTTTCGGTAAGATGATTCCGCTTTTTGAGGCGACGCGGGAAGTGGTTCTTACTGTGGATTTAGTGGAGATTGTTGAAGCTGCAAAGGGTTTGGTTGCTGTGGCAGAGGAGGGACCGGCGGTTTTGGTTCCTAAGGAAAAGTTGACTGATAATGAAGGTTTGCTGTTGATGTTGCTTGCAGCTTATATTGGAGGGCGGTTGGGCGTTCTAGACAAACCGTGGTTATCAAAGGAAGAGATGCAGATTTGGCTGGGAAAGAGCGGAAAGATTACAGGTACTCGGCTTGGCGAGCTGTGTCGTAAGGGTCTAGTAGTGAGAGTAGAGGATGTAGGTTTTCGGCTTTCGATCTTAGGGGTCAAGCAGTTAATAGATGAGGTCTTGCCGCAGATTCGAGGCAAGGCTTAGACTTTAGAGTTCTTGTTCTTTTTTTGCAAGATTCGGATTGTCTCGTCTCTGCGTTTGACAGTTTATAGTTCTTATGCACCCGCGTATTCACACAAGTCGCTTTAGCATTTCGTACAATTTTTTTGTTCTCATTACCATATGGGTTTTTTCTTTTCTTAGCGTAGACATACGATTTTCCGGTTCTTTCGTAGTTTTCTAAAGTGATTCTCAATGGCCGAATCCATACTCTTGTATCTCTCCATACGCGCGCGCATCAGGAACAGATTCTGCAGTTCTAAAATCTCCAATTGAAATAACAGAAGTCAATATCAATTTGAAACACACAGTGACCCATGTAGCCTGTAAATGATACAAATACTTCATTCACATTCGCAATTCTTTGAGAAAGTCTTTCGAGGCTAAATAAAATTCAGAGCTCCTAGCGTTGCAAACGCACACACCAAAAACACCCTACCTCACCCTCCCCTCCCCCCTATCGTTTTTTCACTTCTCTTGGTTTTTCTTGGTTTTGGCAATAGTTGGCGGTGGGCGTTTCTGCAGATAACGGTACCTTCTGGGCCTTCCCTCCCGTGTCAAGACTCCCTCTCGAACCAAATCGACCAACGCGTGCGCTACAGCTGTGCGATCATAATGAAAACCTCTACGACCCATTTCCCCATGAACTTCACCAAGGCTACGACCAAGTCCAAACCAGCCTTCCCGCCACAGATCCAAAATCAAACCTTTGCAGGTCTCTCGATAGCTAACCCCGACTCTTCCAGAAGAACTTGCACCATCCGCAACGACACCACCACTTTCAGCTAGCGCTTCCAAAACCCTACTAACAACGTCCCCCACTTCATCTACGCCACACTCAACCTCAACATCGATGCTCCCCACTTTCAACCGTACATGTACACGACCCTTGGCATCTCTGCTTTCAACCACTGTTTCTCGCCTATTGGTTATTGTATTGTGCAATTTGTTCATGCACAATACTTAAATGCCAAGAACACCAAACATAAAGATATTGGTGAATCTTGGTGAATGCACAATTACCTATAACAACAACACCAAAATATAATTTTCCACCCCAAAAAGAAGACCTACAATTTCCGCAGCAATTCATAGAGCTCAGCGTACGCTCCATGAAAAAATTAGTGGACAATCAACCATTTTTTGCAAGAAACACAACAACTCAACATTTTGCACGAGAAGAACCAAAATGTTTCCCTCCTTCGACAAGACTCGTGAAGCTGAAGCCAAATCATACAAAAACTCCCATAGTTGCAATAGACGTCTCAAGCATAAAACTGGGCGAAACCGAAACGGGCTTGTTACTTGCAGTAAGAGGTGCAATTGTATGGAAACAAGCTGATCGCTACCGTTACTTGCGATTGGGTCCTTTTCCTTTTCACATTACTGAAAAAAACAAAAACGATATTCACAACTTTGGTGAAAATCGCCAAACAGCACATATACAACGATACATTTCACCTAACATCCTTCACATGCAGCCCAGACTAACAACTCTTTTCGAACGATGGATACAGGCAACCATCAACCAGACAACGCATGGCAACCTTATTCTTTGGGACGGAAGTCTCACAGCGGGCACTCCTGAAACACCCGTACATAACATGGAACGACTGCTAAAGGAATCGCGTGACAATCAAAACACTATCTTAGCCTTTTCAAAAATGACACGACTACTTCTATATGGTCATCGCCTAACAGACCTTGCATGGAAATATCCGCCTCCATGCTTGCTCGAAATACAGGGCTATCCTGAGTATGGAGGCCCAATGCGCTTAATGGGTAATATATATGTGGCAAGGCTAACTAGGGGCTGCTGCAGTTTCCGATTGGATGTTGATAAGCAGTTGTCTCATACACAAGCGATTGAAGCGGTCCAAAGATTGCTTGGGAACGATTTAATTCTACAGAGTTATCCAGAAACTCTCCGTCTTGCTCATATATTCTCTACGTTCACTGCAACAGAGGTCTTAGGAATACAACGTTGCGTTGCAAGAGAAAACAACATAAGAATTTTAAGAAGGCCAAATGTACGTCGCATACTTTTTGGTCGCTTCGGCAAAGGACCGGAAGGTTAGTTGACTTGCGGCTTTATAGAAAAGAAGGTTCAACGGTGCATATCATAAGTTTCCCAAATGAAGAAGTTGAGAAAGGCGATTACTTAACTATTGAGGACCTCAAAACTGGAAAAGGTCTAATCGTTCAAGTCATAGACATACAATACGCTGACATACCAGGCATTCTGGAGGAATTGCTTCGAAACCATAATGATGGTTCCTATATAGAAGGGGAAGATGTAGATCCTTTTGAAGTGGCGACTCACATTGCCTATATTCAAGATGCACGCCTATTAATCTGCAAAATTCGAGCTACAAACAATAATGGCGAGTTAGTGCCTACGAGTTCTTGGCTTCCTTCCCGTTCTCATGCATCAATCAAGACGCTCCCAATTGAAAGGTTGCTTCCTCAGACAGAAATCAATGGGAATTATCAGATAAATCTGGGTGAAACAACAGAAAAGAAGCAGCTTCTCGTTGATTTGCGGGCTTTAGATGGCAGTCTAAACATTATTACAGGCAAAAAAGGAACCGGTAAGTCTCACATATCTAAACTGTTAACCCTTAGTCTGATAAGCCACGGTGCCCCCGTTGTAATCCTTGATTTGAACGGCGAATATACAGGCCTTGGTCAAAATGTTGATGGTAAACCCAACGAGTTTTGTGAAAAGATTCATGTTTTAACGCCTGGACAAAACCTCAAAGTGACTCTGGGGCAGCTGAAACTTCGTGTAATGCTTAATGTTCTTGTGAACGCGCTTAGTTTGCCAGGGACCTCTGCCAGGGAGTTTAAACGCATATGGCGTTTTCTTGAAGAGAAAGATGTTTTGACGATGCATGAGTTGGGTGAGGCGATAAGGAATTGGAAGTGCAATCAGCATGTGCGTGATGCTTTGTTATCTCGATATCATACGTTGTTGAATTCTGGTTTGCTTACTGACAACCCGGCACAGGCAACCTCGTTGACGAATTCGCTTCACAAAGCCCGAGTAGGTGGTGCAGTTGTGATCAATCTTCGTGACACATCGACGATAAATAGGCTTATTGTGGTTGAGTATGTGCTTGGCAAGCTTGTAGAGCTATTATCAGATTGGAAACTGCGAGCTATTTTTTTGTTTGCTGAGGAGGCGCACTTGTACCTGAGAGAGACTTACTGGGTTGACATAGTTACTCGGATGCGGCATTTTGGGGTGTTCACCACTTTCATAACTAATCAGCCAGATACGATTCGAGAGAATATTTATCGTCAAGCCGATAACTTGTTTCTCTTTAACTTTACTAATGGGCATGATCTAGAGACTGTTTCTAGAGCTTCTAAGGTGGATGCGGAAACTGTGAAGGCTGTGGCTCGAGATTTGCCGCCGCATCACTGTCTTGTTTTGGGGCGGGTTGTAAATGATTTTCCGATTGTTGTTAAAGTTAGAAAATTAGACGTGCGTGCGATGGGGCAAACGCGATTATTCTTTTCCAAACAGAACCGCTTGATTAATCCTCTTAGCAAGCTGTAGAAGAGCTGGCTACTATCTAAGTCTGTAGTTTACCAGAAGATTGCCCGTTTAGAGACTACCTCGACAATACAGCGTATTTTCCTGTCAGAACTATCACAAATGGAGATATCTCCCGTAGTCCCAATTTTTAATCGGTTATTCGGATTTACTGATATACCAGCTAGGATAATAGTGCCTTCTAAAGATAAAAGTTTTTCTTCCAAGAAGGCTTTTTTTCTGTGTAATTGGCTCTTTCCATTTTCCCATATCTCCTTGTTATGACATTCAAGGTATTCTCTGCTTGCTCTCTCACCTCCGTTACAATTTTCTTGTATTATGCATTTTACCTCCTGAACTAACGAGTAGTCGTTGAATTTCAAGGCGTATTTTCTTTCTCATCCACTAATTCAATGAGAAATGATATAATGTTGGTTGTCAATTGGACTTATATTTTGAATGAAACGTGATTCCCATTAATTGGAAAACTCATTTGAAACAAAACTTATGAAAATATGAAAGACTACGCTTCTAATGGATACTTAAATCTGCACGCAAGGCTGTCCGCCTTGCGCCCTCCCACCGCCCACCCCTGACCACAACACCCTATTCATAGCTGGAAACATCTGGCTGTTTCCAGACTTTCACCATTTGGCGAGCTGCGTTGCCTTTGTTCGGGCACACTGGCTTCACTCAGCCCCGTTGTTATCGTGCCCGAACCCTGTCGGGCGACATGGTTCCCCCTTTCATAAGGGAACCCACCATGTAACCGCAGTCGGCAACGGTCTCGCCTCAACGAAAATAAGGAATGATGCATGCATGCTGTGTAAGGGAGGGTTCTCTAACAATCCCCAGTAGGTTCAAAAGACCAGTTATTCTTGTCTCTCAAAAACGTCCAGCCAACTGGCAACAGCTCATGTGTCTGTCCATCAATCTCTATCAAGGTGACCTTGACCTCGATTCTCAGGTCTTCTTCAGTTTCAATACAAATGTCTGGAACGCTGAAGTTCCCGAAGAAGAGTATATAGGGATTCAAGTTCCATAGTAAGTTCCCATCATAGTACCCCATATATTTCCCGCCCCTCTTGCTCCCCTTAACTAATCCTAGGTCTCTACCGTCTAGAAAAACTCGTGCCTTGACCATTGCCTTAATTGGTGAATCACTTGAATTCCTTATATTGAACCCAACGTGAGGAAGCTCCCTTTTGATTTTAGGATTGTTCTGCACAACTTGAGTGATGTAGAAGTGAACAAGCGGGAAATGTATGCGCGCGCTCTCCTTGACAGTTAGTTGAATCGTGCGCGGGAGTTTCTCTGACTCTGGCTCATGGTAATATTTCAGCACACTGCGAAGAAGTTCGTTTTCAGTGGAAAAGGGAATTTGTTGGATGTCTCTTAAGGCGATGTTTTTTCTCAGCAGAGTAGTCTGGACATGGGGACGTAAGCCTCTTTCTACCATACACATGAAAACCTTCTTTTCACTATTCGCTAAATTGATTTCCTTTCGAATCTCACCAGACTTCTCAAAACCATCAGTCACAATCATCAGAAACAACCTACAACCACGAATTGCGCGGTCTCTGAATTTCCACCAAGTTTCAGTTCCCTGATATTTCTTTGGAATATCCTCGAATGCGAAGAAAGCAGTTATATCGCGGTCTTTAAGTCCATTCCATAGGTGACGAGAAAAATCCTTACCTGTGTCATCCCTATAACAAATAAAGATTTCATACTTCAAAACTTACCCTCAATTGTCCAATCAATCTGAGAATAGTTGGGGTGGATTATAAATAATCTCGCGCTTCCTTTCTTAATTTAGTCCTACTTTATGGATTAATTGTGGCTTTTCTGAGGATGCTTTGTATATGCATGCATAGATATTAATTCCATCTCTGAATGTCCTTCAGATACTCATCTAATAACTTAACTAGTTTGGAATCTAACCTCATGAACCAGACATACATGCATGCTAAGGTTTGCCCTATCCCAATGGACGCACATAATGAAACAGTCGAACACTTGAATCGGTTCTTATAGGTCTAGGTTTATGCTATAATAACTAAGAACCAGCTTGGGAACGCCTTCTATTATTCCATCTGTATCGACCGTAGCTTTGAAATATCCTATGCCATTTTTAGATACTTTTCCATCAACTTCGATTCTGTCTCGTTCCAGATGGTATTCCAGCGACAAATCATTGAGAGTGAATTTAAAGTCGTGGTCTCCAATTCTAAACTCGCACCAGATTGTTAGGTAGCTGTTGGCTTTCACAGAAATATCTACAGCTATTCCATTGATGAGTAAAGGTATATGTGCAAATTCGGCGGTGAAAACATTGCTTCCAGCACTGTTGAGAGGCACATTCATAGTTTCTGCTGACACAACATTGGTCTGAGAAAGTAATGACCAGATAAGAACTATTGCTGTTCCAACTGTTCCAAGCAAACCTATTTTTTTCATATTTCTTCTAGAACATATGATGTATTGCTCTATCCTATAAACATTTTTGAACTTATTAATCTAATTTTTTGGAGTATGTCCCTCGTGAGGAATGGACATTGAGACCATAAATAGCGCGAATTCTCAACATCCCGACTTAGCTGAATGAGTGTAGAGGCATGCATCTCCTTGAATGTTTTATAAGAAATGTAAAATAGCTTAAATGTTTTGCACTAAATCTAAGTGAGATATTCATCTACAGACGTAATCTGTTGCATATCTAATTTCTTAAACCAAATTTCCCTTTTCAAACGTACAACATCAGCAGGCACAAAGCCTAGAACAACAAACTTCTCATCTTGGATAATTTCACCTGTAAGTGTGCTTTGTAGTTGTTTTCGGTTTGAATTATGCAAGTATAAAATCAAGTCGGAGAGGAGTTCTCGGAATTTCCCACTGACACTGAAGGCTCGTTTGCGAAATGCCCAACAGAGACCCAATGTTTTTTTGGTTTTAGAATCAGCGTTTTTTACGTCAATCCCCTTAAGCAGATATTTTTTCAGATATGAGAATCCTCCTTGTAACGAACTCATCGCTTTCACATCAACATTGCTATGCCAACCCTTTGTGATGACCTGCTTGGAGTGAACACGAAATTGACCTTTCCGATCTCTGAACACAGGAAACCACGTGGATTCAAATAGTAAGATGCAATGGATATGGGGATAGCCATTCTCAAAGGACTCAAAGACCCGTACACAGGTAACTTTGCCAAACCGCTTACGAATAAACGCCATAAACCGATTAAATTCCACCCCAATATTTCGCCACGCTTCGTTGAACAAGCATCTCTTCAGATCATATGTCAAAGTTATCCATAATGCACGCGTCTGTTTGACTCCCCGTTCTTTGGGATTGAAAAACACGATCTCGTCAGCCATTGACGAGAGACCTTTGAACCGTTTGTACACTCTATAACGATAAACATCATTACCTCGTTTGGCACATTTTACTGCAAAAACCTCATTTCTCTGAAGATCGTTGTTCCATCGAGAGAGAATCATGTACATCGTTTCGTTAACCCATGCTAGGTATTGATCAACAATCTCGGAAACTGAATAGTTGAATTGACGATAGTCTCTAAGAAACGCCTCGAGAGAAACCATAGAACACGCAAGAAGAGACCTCCTAAACAATCACAACAAAGTAGAAAGAGGGAAAAATGCTTCAGAAACGAAGTTGCTTAACTATTCAGTATCTTTTGTTTTTTGCCTGACTCTTCTTTGCATTTCACGTTGCACGTCTGCAGGGATTTCATTCTTGGTTTTTGGCTTAACAAATTTTTCAGTAGCCTTAGCGATAAGTTCAACATCATCTTCAAGCATCTGTTTTAGAGCTTCTGCTTCACTTACTCCCATTGTCTTTGCAACTTCCTTGATTTTCTTTGACATGTACGGGGAAAACGTAACTTTCAACGGACGAAACTTTTCATCAGGATAATCCTCGCATATGTCCATTCTAAAGGAATTCAACAGCAGTTTCAGATTCTCAGAAGCATCTGCGTTATTCACGAATTCTACAAAAGGCTCTAGATCTCTAAGCTTTTCCTTAGTCTTGATGTTCTCTTGAGATAATGAGTCAATTATCAGTTTTTGTTTTGTAAGTTCTTCCTGAAGACTGCTTACGACACGCTGCAAAGAATCAATCTTATTCGTATCCATCTTTGGCTGTCTTTTTATGGTTAAGAACCTCTTCAGTTGCAGGAATTTTTTACGCAAATTAACTGTTGTTAAATAGGTATCGTCAGACTGTGCTACGGCTTTTCCACAGAGCTTCTTTCCCGCTGTTAAGCCGATTCCTGAATCTATGGCTGCGGAGAGAAACATCTTTCTGAAGCAATGGAATGTGAAGTTTTTTCCGTTCAAGTTTAATCGTGCTTTCTCTGCTAGTTTTTGGAGAAGACGGTTAATCCATTCGTCTGAAATGTGACGTTTTCCATTTGATGGAAAAAGGTATGCATTGCCTTTAGTATTTTCTAACGTGGGTAGATAGACTTTCAACAGGTCAACGGTTTCTTTTGATAGAAAGCCACAGGCAATAACATCTTCTTTATCAGTCATCATTTCGAATGAGATGGGTGCTTCCTGATCTAATATTGGTAAATCGTTTTTCTTTATTCTAATGAAGTCGCCGATCCTTAATCCTAAGTCTGTTGCCATGCTCAGAACTACTCTTTCTCGTAAGTCTGCAACATCAAACATTGCCCTTACATGGTCAATTGTCAACGGAAAATTCTTGGTTGTTTTGACTGTTTTGGAAATTTTGCTTCCTGTTCGGAATCGTATTCCCATTTGGTAAAATCTGAAGAGTTGTCTAATTCCGTTTGTCATGTTTCTGGCTGTATTGATTGAATATCCTTGATCTATTAGTTTACTGTGGAATTTTTCTATTTCTTTTTCGAATCTGGCTGCTCTGTTTCGGTATTCAATGATGTTTTCATCTGCTCGTTGTGTTAGATCGTCTTTTCTCAGTTCAAGGATATCTTCTGCACTTTTGCCGAACCATTCACAGAACTTTTTTAGCCCGTGTCTGTATCCTTTCTTAGTGTTCGAATTCGACACTGAATCTAAGAACTCTTTAACGCTCAATTCCACTAACCACACTTCCTTTATCTCGTGTAGAATATCAATCTTTCCGAAAAACCGACCATTAGTCGGGGCTACTCCCGCAATCTTCTCTTTTTTCTGCGTTCGTGTTCTAGTGGCAAAATAGATTAGAGGAGAGGAGTTATACATACCTGGTTTGATGTTTATATGGAAGCCTATATATTCATTAATTCCGACCCTCGAATTTTGTGGCAAATTACCAAGGCGGCGCTTAGGATTGAAGGAATAAAGATGGCACACGCTGTTACAGGTCAGTTCGATGTTATTGCCTATGCACAATTTGCTAACGTGGATATGCTTAGGAAGATTATAGACAGGGTTCGATCTTTAGAAGGGGTTCAACGAACCCAGACCGCAGTTGCAATACCACCTAGATTGGAATAGTTCGCGCTCACCCGCAAACCCCACTTTCTGTGTTTCGAGCCTGTTCTCTTAAGGAGTTCATAGGAAAGGGTGTTTTCGTGCATAAAGCTTGTACGTGGCCAAGCCTTTCCGTATAAAAGTTGTCAAAATCTTAAATAGAAGTTAATTATAGAAGGAGGTTCTGTATGATTGGTTGGGAAAGAAGTTTTTTAAACTTCTCCTTTCTCCCTGGGGGTAACCCCCCTTTCCAACCATGAGCTTTAAGCTCATGCATATATTATGTGGTTAGGATTTATAGAGTTATTCTCGTTGTTGATGTGTAATTTGTCAAGCTTGTGTGATGAGTGTTCGTTGAGCTTTTACATTGAGAGTATTAAAAAAAGAGAGGACGGTAGATGGGGTATGAGCTATTGCGAAAGTTTTTCTCCACAGTTCCCGCAGAATTTTGTTCCCGGAGGATTCTTAGTGTTACATTTTGGGCAAGTAATTTCATCGCCAGTTGTTGACTGAGCGAGAGGTTTACCGCAGTTTCCACAGAACTTCATACCTGCGGGGTTCTCGGCTTTGCAGTTTGGACAGATAACCGCGGGTTTTGGAAGTAAGCTTGACCCACAGTTTCCACAGAATTTCATTCCAACGGTGTTTTTGGCGCCGCATTTTGGACAAATAACTACTTCTTGTGGTTTTCCAGCTTGAGCTTGTTGCATTTGTTGAGCCATCATGAAAGGCATCATCAAGCCTAATCCTGCCCCAACGCCTGCTGCGGCTGCTCCACCGCCTCCAGTTCCTTTGAGTTCTGCTGCTGTTTCCTTCATGTACTGCATTGTCATGGCTTGTGCGCCAATTCCGGAGGCAAATCTTCGTGCTTCTTCTGGGATTTTGACGCCTTCGAAGACGCAGTCTATTATTTTTAGGCCGATTCTTGCGGCTTCGTCGCTGATTTTTAGTGCTACTTTGTCGGTTGTGACGTCTACGTTCTTTACGACGGTGAATATGTCGAAGCTGCCAAAATCGTTTATGATGCGTTCGTTCACGAATCCTCTGATGTAGTTTTCAACATCTTGAGATGTAGTTGCTCCTCTGTTTCCAAAGAACTCCATGACGAACAGTTTCGGATCTTCAACTTTGTAGAGGAGGTATCCGTAAAAACCTACTTCGGCTTGATATTTTATGTCGCCGCTTGGCGCGGAATAGGCTGTTCCACCGAAGTTTCCTCGGAATTGACTGTTGCTGACGAAAACAACTTCGCAATCGAAAATATCACCAATGATACCGAGAGCCTTCAAAGCACCAGTTAAGAGGGAAATATTTTTGCTAGTTATAGTGTGTCTTCCAGGGCCAAAAACATCATAGGCTTTACCATCTCTAAAGAAGACAGCCCACTGATTTTCTTTTACAACCACTTGGCTTCCATACTTGAGGGAGAGTTTTGGAAATCTATAAGCAATATCTTCTGCTCCCCCAAAATCCCATGAAACTTTTTCAATTACAGGCATTAATTTACATCTCCAAAGGTCTGAATTCCTTTTCTCTTTCGTTCCATTTAGATTCAAAGTCGAATATTAAAGACTTGATGTTTTTTACCTTTGCTTCCACACTAGCCCATTTTTCGGCTTCGCAATCGGCATACAGCCCATCAACCTTATTCACTATGCCTTTAACATCTTCGTTTAGTGCCTTGTCGTAGTTGAATATTCGAGCAAGCTCCTTCTCTCTTATGTATCCCTTGCGGTCCCACAGTCCAGCGTAGCCATAATCAGCACGGTTAACCTTTTCAGCAATCCTATCCAAGACTTGGATGACTTTTTTGAAGTGGTCTCCAGCAGATTTTTGTTCAGCGTTTAAAGCAGCCAAGTAGATTTCTTCCCATCTATGGCGTAGCGTCTTGAAATCCGCATAGTAATAATCGCGGAGCTTTCGGTCAAGCTCGCGCAAATCCTCTTTCGTTCCATACCCCCCAGTAATTACGTTTTGGATTTTTGCAAATACTCCTTGCCTAGCCTTAACTTTTTCAATTGTTTCCTTTTCCGCCATGAATAAATCTCCTAACAGTTTTGAATGAGCATTCTTATCCCTAAAAACTTTCCCGCGCAATGAGTAGCTTTACATTACAAAGTAATTTGTGATGTGGGCCCTAAAATGAGAAACATTAGGCTTGCGGATGATATCTCGCTTGTGGGGAGGGTTCAAATCTCACCCCCCGCACTTTTCAACGAACCTTCCCCGCTTTTTGATGTCATTCTCAATCAACTCTTGAGCTTCATTAGGAGACTTCGGATTTTCTAAAATCTATGCGCAAGTTATGCGCGCGCCGCGCGATGGCACTATGCAGGCAATCAAGTACATCGCATTATAGAAGACTATTACATAAATGTTTATAACGCTGCAATGAGTTTTTTATATTCGAGAAAGGAGAGCTACGATGAGGAATGAAGCATTTCTGAAGCGGATTCTTATTGCGCTCTCAATCAGTCTTTTGGCTTCGGTCCTCTGCATACAAGAAATAAAAGGTGTTGAATCACCACCAATAGAATGGAACAAAACCTACGGCGGAACAGGTTTGGAAAACGCGCGTTGCATGATTCAGACAAGCGACGGAGGATACGCTCTTGCTGGAGACACAGCATCTTTCGGAGCAGGGAATAAGGACTTCTGGTTGGTGAAGACAGACGCAAGCGGAAACATGGAGTGGAACCAGACGTATGGCGGAGTCCGCGCTGAGATTGCCTTTTCTGTGGTGGAGACTAGCGACGGAGGATACGCATTAGCCGGCCGCACAAAATCCTTCGGAGCGGAAATTGTTGACTTCTGGTTAGTTAAGGTTGATTCCTCTGGAAACCAAGAGTGGAGAAAAAGATATGGAGGTGCTGGCATTGAAGCTGCACGGTCCGTTGTGGAGACTAGCGACGGAGGATACGCATTAGCCGGTTTCACAGAGTCTTTCGGAGCAGGGAATAAGGACTTCTGGTTAGTTAAGGTTGACTCTTCTGGAAACCACGAATGGAACAAGACTTACGGAGGCGCTGGCATTGAAGCTGCACGGTCCGTTGTGGAGACTAGCGACGGAGGATACGCATTGGCCGGCGAAACGGGCTCTTTTGGAGCTGGAGACGTTGATTTCTGGTTGGTTAAGGTTGACTCTTCTGGAAACCACGAATGGAACAAGACTTACGGAGGCGCCCTTGTGGATGGTGCTTTTTCTGTGGTGGAGACTAGCGACGGAGGATACGCATTGGCCGGTTTCACAGAGTCTTTCGGAGCCAGTGGCTCAGATTTCTGGTTGGTTAAGGTTGACTCTTCTGGAAACCACGAATGGAACAAGACTTACGGAGGAGGCGGAAATGACCCTGCTCATTCGTTGGTTGAGACAAGTGTGGTGGAGGCTGGTAATGGAGGTTATGCGCTTGCTGGCTTCACGGTGTCTTTCGGAGAAGGAGGCCAAGATGGTTGGTTAATTGAGACCGACGCAGATGGAAACATGGAGTGGAACCAAACATACGGGGGCAGCGGCAATGACGCTTTGAATTCAGTAGTGAAAACCGATGATGGAGGTTATGCCTTAGCCGGTTTCACAGAGTCTTTCGGAGCGGGGAATAAGGACTTCTGGTTAGTTAAGGTCGCTCGTGCATGGGAATATACCTTTGCGGTTAACAGCTCACCGACTGGAGTAATGTTTACAGTTGATAGCGTTTCCAACATGACCCCTTGGCTTGGAGCCTACGAAGAAGGTACATCTGTTAGCTTAGAGATGCCTGAGACACATGCTGTTGGAAATTCAAAATACTATTGGAACCAATGGAGTGATGGAAACACTAGTCGTTCAAGGACTATTATTGTGGATGCAAATATTACACTGACTGCTCAATACACTGGACCATACTACGAACTGACCATAACATCATCACCAATCACTGGTGTGTCCTTCACCATCAATGGGGATCCACAAACCACTGTATACAGTGATTGGCTGCTTGGAGAGTCACACACGATTGTGATGCCTGAGACACATGAAGGTTATGTTTGGTCTCATTGGCTGGAAGACGGAGACACCAACAGGGTGAAAACACTGGCATTAGCAGGAACAACAGCATATACAGCGGTATACAGCATACCTGTTGGGGGCACCACGATTTCCGTTGAATCTGGGCTTTCAGCTTATTGGACAGCCTCAATTCTCACAATTGCATTTGCATTTGCAGCTTCTAGCTTCATTTTAAGACGAAAACTCACTTGAGAATGGCCACATGGCTAGACGATGTTGCCAAGTGGTCGCGCGTGCTGAGGGTTTTCTCTCACCAGCTTCTTCCGTAATTTCCGGCAGCTAGGACTACGTCGAATATGTCTATTGTGCTGCTTCCATCTATGTCACAGTTTGGAATATAGCGGGGATCTCCTGCTACAGCGCCATAGGACCCAGCTATCATGACTATGTCAAAAATGTTTACTTTTCTATTGCCGTCAACGTCACCAGCTATTGTGACAAGCACCCAAAATGCAAAGGTATTATCTTCCATATCAATCTCGCCATCAACTGGGAAGACATGAGCTTTGAGGCTGTAATTGCCTTCTGCATAGCCCGTTGTATTCCACTCAAAATAGACACTCGCAGAGTTTTGGGAGATCAAGGTTATGTTAGTTAGCAATCCAATGATTGTTGTTGTAACATTTAACGCTGAACTAAACGTTTCATCATAGTCTCCTTGGTTTCTAATAGTCACATTTACGTACGTTGAGTGGCCCTGCCCAACTACAGTCTTGAAGAGGGTAACATTGGTAATTGCCAAATCATGAGAAAGCAATGTCAAGCTACCATAAGTACAGATGTTATCTAAGATGTCAGTTTCGTTTGCCACAATATCTGCCGCAACACTCAGAGTATAGTTGCCACCTGCGAAACTTGAAGTATTCCACGCAAAACTCATGAGTTGGCTTTCACCCCCCTCTAAATTATCGACAGTCTCCTCCCAAATGGAGGTGGCGTTTGCATAGGCTGTCACATTAAACGTTTCAGTGTAGATACCCTGGTTCTCAACTTCCACATTTATCGTCAATTCCTCACCTTGAATCACTGTAGTCTTGTCTGCAGTGACATTAGATATAGCGACATCGTTAGGGCGAATCAAATCAAGCAATCCTGGAAAGTCTCGTCCATAGCGATATGTCTTGAACACGTTGTTCCTTACTTCGTTTGGAAAGGCGTTAAAATACTCCCAAATCACCTCTTTTTCGGGAGTCACTTCGAGGAAGAGGCCATCCTGTCCGCTACAGATAAGCGTGTTCCCGTTAGGTAATCGTTGGGCTCCTGATATTCCGCTGGAGTACAGGCTTGTTGGAGGTTCAGCGGTGTATATCCACACTTGTTCTTCAGGTCCATAGGCAGAACCAGGTGCAATGAAGTAGCTTCCGTGAGCTGACACAGGAGGCACAATCTCATCTACGGAAGAGTATGATCCGCCTGGTCTGTTATTACCATTGTTGAAGACTAGGATGTTTCCCTCTCCGGGGCATCCTGGCTTGACCCATTGAGCGTCGTGTTGTTGATAGAACTTCTGATCATAGGCGTCTCCAGCTCGGTAGTTCTGGGGGTTACCCCAACGGTAAAGAATGTCACCACCCTTTCCACTATTGCCTCCAGTATGACCAGCAGCTTCCTCGGTTGTCGTACTGTGGTCGATCACCCATACTTCCCTGAACCCATTGACACTGAGCAGGATCTGATCTAACTCTTGATTATAGTCAATGGAATTGATGTGATTCCAGTCGGCAAAGGGTTGACCATAAACATTTATGTCTATTAGCTCCGGATGGGCAGCTACATTGCCATAGTTTTCGGCAAGCGGGTCAAAATCTTGAATTAAATGGTCCCAGACATGCCACTCCCATGTGATGTTTCCTCCAGTTGAACCATATGGTTCAACCTCAATGACATGATCTGGCCAGAGCTCTCCACCGGGCAATAAGCTTGGATTACGACCTGCAGTTATCGACTCCTCATACGATTTGCATTCCCATGCTATCATGAGCACGTTACCATTAGGAAGTGGTTCTATGTCATGGTGAAGAAGATGCTGATTATTCGAATATTCATATTCCCAGACAACTGTTCCATTCCAATCAATCTTTTGAGCAAGTCCACCCGTGCCACCTCCAGCAGTAAAAGAAGAATTAGCTGGAAGCCCGGGGAAAGCGGTGCGAAGAATCGACCCGTTCTCAAGTAGATATACAGAGAGGGCTGGTCTATAGTCACTTTCCCAGGTGTGAATGACCTCTCCACTATTATCGATCATGTACGTTGTGGTTGAGCGCATCGGAGCAAACAAAGTGTAACCGTCAGAAGACTGTGTGCATGTCGCGTATGCGCAAAGTCCATCAGACATGTAAATTGCTAGTGGCGTCCAACCAAGATTAGCTACAGCGATGGAAGACAGTGTCACAAGGGAAATCTTGATGACACATAGAATGAAAGCTGATAGCATTTCCTTTTTCATAGCCGTTTCCAAGGTGAATTATCTGATGGATTATCCTCACGTTTGCTAATACAAGAATACTATTGTCACCCCTTCTCAAAAACGTTTTGAAGCGCGCGCGCATGAATTGATGTGTGAATAAACTATCCTTTCAATCCCCGTATACAAGCATGAAAAACTCTGCATCCAAGCCCAAATGCGACTATCAACATGGCTGCACTTGCGAAGAAGGGAGTGGCTAGTCCAGCAAACTCAAAGAGAGAACCCCCGATTAGAGGACCTGGAACAGTTGCCATACTTGCTACCGAATTTGCCACTCCCAAAGTGCCTCCCTGCTCATTTGCAGGGGTAATTTTTGAAATGAAGCTAGGCACAACCGTTCGCATTATCCCGCTACCAGAAGCTATCATCGTTAATGAGAACATAAAAACTGCAATGTTTGGAACTAAAGGCATCAGAAATATTCCTACCATCATCAGCAGAGGACCGAATACTATGAGCTTTTCTTCGCCAAACTTCTTAGTCAGCCTCCCAATTGCCACACCCTGCAAGATGATTTGGACAGCACCAATATACATAAAGAAATAAGACATCTCAACGGACCCAAATCCGAAAAAGGCTACACCAAGAAGAGGCACTATTACAGGTATAGCTGAGAAGGATAGGAAAACGATGAAGAAAATCATCAAAACAGCTCCTATCAAGGGTTTTGTGAAAGCAGCTAGTAGCCTATGGAAAAAGCTACTGGTGGATCTAGGCGACAATAGAAGCTCTGAACTTTCTTTGTTAAGTGATTCTGGGAGGAAGAACAATACAAACAGAAGGTTTACCAAGGTCAAAAATACAGCAGCGAATCCAGGTGCCGAAAACCCATATACACTCAGGAAACCTCCTATTGCAGGCCCTATTATAAAGCCTGCTCCATGAGCAGCACCCACCTTACCTATTCCAGATGCTCTTTCCTTTTTACTTGTGATGTCAGCGATGTAAGCTTGGGCCACTGCAGTCTCAGTAGCCAATCCAGCCACGATCCTAGATAGGAGGAGCATGAAGAAGGAGTTGGCAAGCGCAAAGAGGAGAAAACTTGCTACTGAGGTCAGGATGGATATTATGAGAACTGGTTTCCTTCCCACATTGTCCGATATTCTTCCTAATATGGGAGAAAAAATGAATTGCATTAATGAGAATGAAGCAACTAAAATACCCAGAGCAGCGGATCCTGCTTGGAAAGTTTCTGCATAGAATGGCAGAAGAGGAATTATTATTCCAAATCCTGTTGCATCTATGAAGAGCGTCATTACAATTACGAGAATAGGAGAACGTCCAAATCTTGTCTGTCTAGAGTTTCTTAGATCTGTCTTCTCACTCATTGTTCTTTTTCACTTTCCATATGTTCGTATGAGTCTGATACAGTGTTTTTATGACTTGTAGAAGAAACTATGAAGAACCTAATTGAAGTTGATAAGTGGCTAGATCTAGTCTCTTTCCCCAAGGTGCATCAATAGTCACTTCCTTCACCAGTTCAAAACCATTTTTCTCATAAAACCTTCTAGCATGAGTTTCATCTTTTCCAGCATTCACAACAATAACTTTAGTTCCTTTCTTCTTCTCATCCTCAACAGCTTGTTTTAGAAGTTGAGTTCCAACACCTTTCCTCTCATGAGTTGGAAAGACAACAATACGATCTAGTTCTGCTGTTTTGACATCTTGCTGCATTGTCTGAGCAAAACCTACTATTTCGTCATCCTCAAGGCTATGTAGAAGGTTGCCTTTCCAGCAGTAGCTACCTTGATTAGTGTTTCCTCAGCAAGAGCTTTCCTCACATAATCTTCTGGAATGCCAAACTTAGCAACATTTTCTTGGTAAATCTTACTATTCTTGTCTTCCAAGAAATGGAGAAATCTCTTACTAAGAGTCTGAATATCTCCTTGACTAGCCTTCTTAACAACAATCATGGTTGGTATAAGTCTCCAATGAATATCTCACAATCTATTTTCTAACGTTTTATGTCTTGCGCGCATGGAGAAACGGTAATTCGTTCAGATAGAAAGGTTTTTTTGCCAAAGGGTCCTGTCAACTAACTTCGTATAGGTGGTGGAGGAGCGTTGACCTCGAGAGTCGCTATAATCGAGTTTAATGAAGACATAGTGAAGTCACTAAACCAAGTTCTCGATCAGATTGGGGGAATAGATGATCTAAACACTGCTAAGAGATCTGTTGTTGTCAAAGTTGGAGTTTTTAGTCATAAAGCAGGAAACCATACATCAGTAGGCGTGGTTGACGCCATCAAAAACTGCTTCCGTAAGGCTCCGAAGATCTTCCTAGCTGAATCTGATAACTATCAAGGCACCAGTACAGAGAGGCTTCAAATCTGGAAAGAACTCTTCACAGAACGAATTGTTCCCTTCAACCTCTCAGATGACTCGGATACTAGAAGTGTGAGGCTTGCGGATCAAGAAATGAATTTGTCGCATATACTTTTCAAACCCAATGTCCTGGTTGATACACACATACTGCGTTCCTTTGAAAGTGGAAGTATCCTTAAGAACCTGTTTGGATGCATTCCAACTTCTAAGAAAGCAAAATATCACAAGATTCTTCCAACGCTCCTCGCCGATGTTTATGAAGCAATAGGTGGAGTAGATCTCGCCGTGCTTGACGGGACATACTTCTGGCGCGGTGCAGGGGATGCTCCCGTACAAATGAATACCCTGCTAGTGGGGAGAGACGCAGTTGCTGTGGAGACAGTTGGAGCCACTCTTGCAGGTCTTAATCCTCAGAAGATGCCGGTGATACAAGAATTTACGAAGAGAGGCCTTGGAGAAGGAGACCTTGGAAATATCAAGGTCGTAGGAGCTTCCTTTGAGCGTCTTAAAGAAAAATTTTTGACCGCTGTATTGACCCAAAAGAAGATACTAGCACAGCGCAGAGGGCCTCAGACTTGGGGGGGTCATGCGTACCATGCACTTGAAGGGTTGATTCGTGAGGGATTTTTCAAACATCCAAATAAGAGAACAATAGAAGATGTGGCTAAAGCCTTAGAGGCTCAAGGGCTCTCGACTAAAGGCAAGGAGGGCAAAATCGCTAATTCTCTTGCTCGAAGAGTGAAAAAAGGAGTCTTGAAAAAGTCTAAGGTCTCAAACGGATGGGTTTACTGGACAGAATAGTTCAGTTGCAGAGAAAAGGAGGAGATTGGGTGATATCTCCACTACGGGGAGGGTTCAAATCCCGTGTTATCCCTTTCTAAGCTCTAAGCAGTCAGCGAAGAATAGTAGTCCCTGTATTATGAAGTACAATCCTACAATCCATTATAATAGGTCTGGGAAGACTATCACGAGTATGCCAAAGATGATGGCTATTAAGGCAAGAACTGGTTTGGAGACTGTGACACCGAGCTTCTTGAGCCTTCTTTCTATTGTTTCACCCATCGAAATCTCCTAAAATCGCGCTATTCATTAGAATGAATATAACATTTCTTCAATAATTTCCACCAGTTAGGAAACGATCAAGCTAAAAAAGTGTGGATTTTCAGTTCATATTCCTAGCTCATAGGATTTTTTTGTTCAGAATCTTGACTAAAGCATCAGTTGTATTGAGGTTAGCGGCTTGGAATTTGATGAAGAGAACGTTGCCAGCCAGTTGAAAGGTAACACTCTTCGAGTTTACTGGCACGTACTTCGGTCTCCCAACGATACTGTAGGAGCTAGAGAAACCCAAAGAAAGCTTGGATTTTCAAGTCCCGCACTTGCCGTGTACCATTTGGATAAGCTTGTTGATCTGGAGTTAGTGGAAAAGATAAGAGGAGAATATCATTTGTTGAAGAAGGTCAACGTGGGGATTCTAAGACAGTTCATTAGAGTTGGAATGTTCATTCTTCCCAGATACTTACTGTACGCTATGCTATTTACTACGTTGCTCATTTTCTACACAACCCAAGTTAGAATGTTCAACTTTTACAGCGTCTTTGCTTTAGTGTTTGGAGTTCTAGGCACAGGAATCATGTGGTATGAAACGCTTCGAATATGGCACCAAAGACCTTAGCTGTTCAAAAAGTTGAACAGTATATTGATAAACTGTTCAAAAGCATTGTATTAAATCAGGCGACACGCATAATTTCTCAATAACAAATGGAAATTCAGAGGTGAAATAGTGGTTTACAACAACCGCAAACTTGTATTGGGAGGCCTTGGCGGCGTTTTGATAGCCGTTCTAATCATAGCAAGTTTCGTATGGATTGGATACCTGCCCACCGTACACGCGACAGGTCAGCTTGTTGTGAAGATCAAAGACGCTCCCTCGGAGTTGGAAGAACTTTGGTTAACCATAGATACGGTTAAAGCGCATAGGAAAGGTGGAGGAAACACGACATGGTACAATGTCTCAGTAACGCAAACAGACCCCTTCGACCTGCTGAGTTTGACTGACTTCTCCATCGTGCTGGCGGTACAAGAACTCTCAGTTGGGAACTACACAGAGATAAGATTCCACATCGTTGACGCCAATGCGACCATCGATGGAACATCAACACCCTTGAATGTTACCACACAGTGGATGAAAGTCAAAGCTCACTTCGAAATCAAAGACACACAAGTAACCGCCGTAACTATAGACATAGACATCAACGAAGACCCTATTCTGAACGCCAACATCCTAATGCCTGTAGCCATCGCCGATGTGATCGTCGAATACAATGGATAACACGGATGTGAGAGAGAATGCTGGAGAGACCTAGGCAGATTCCGAAGACCTACGTGCATACAAGAGCACAAATTTTCGAAACCCCCGGTCCTCCAATTTTTCGCGGTAATAAACAGACAATAAATGCGCTCTACGATTTCATAGATATAGTACGAAAACAGAGAGGTAACCGCTTGACAGCCAAACAGACCAGAGTTTTGATCAAAGTTGCAAAAGTACTGATATCCTATATTGAAGCAGGGAAGTTGCCTTGCATTTCAGACAATGACATCCGAGACACCGATTCCATGACACGACTAAAGAGAACACTTGCGAAGTACATTCCTGATTCGGTCCTTTAACGAGTGCATAGCTCCACCATCCTTTCTGTCTAGTCTATCCGAACGCAGAAAAGGTGGAGCGCTCTATAAAGAATTAAAGTTTCTTTCCGCAACTGGCGCAGAAATTAGAATGCGGAGGAACTGAAGAACTACAGTGGGGGCAAGTTGAAGGCATAGAATCTTTTCGTTTCTCTGTCTTCTCAAGAGTATCAACTAACCCTTTTCCGAAACTCTTTGTAACACTCCAAGCTTTCTTGATACCTTTTCCGATGAGCTCACCAGTTTCCTCAGCCACATCTTCGAGCTTGACAGGCTTCTCTTTTTCTTTAACTTCCGATTCACTCAACTAATCCACCTCGGCTCATAACTCAAAACATCGAGAACCTATAACTAAACTTTCCGAAGCTTAAATCATTATTGGAAGCTCACATTCCCATATAGATGCGGAGTCTCTTCTACAAAGACAACATCTTGCCTGTAATGCCACTTATTGGAATGATCTTGATTTCCCCAGTTTTAGTCGTCGCCACTGAGCTTCATATATCGGCGCAAAAACTAAGGCATGTTCTGTTACCTCAAATGCTTCTTTAGCGATCCTCCCAATGTCTGGGGGCCTCTTTACCGTTCTCTTGCGAATGATGTCTAGTATGATATCGGTGATATCTCCGCTGTGTGTAGGGTTCAAATCTCTCTCGACCAACGATTCCAGAGTAAGAGCCCATATTCTATTTAGATAATAATTCTTCTAAGACATATCATATTTGGAGTCTAATAGAACGGTCTACTAACTGGTTCCTAATAGGACGGTCTTCCCTTTGTGCCTGGAATATATGCAAACCAGCCCAACGACAAACAAGCCAATGGAGAGTAAGCTTTTATAAGAGGCTTCATGAATCTTTTGAGGGAAAATAACCGCGGGTAATAAATTTGCCAACACCATATGATGTCCCTGCACAAATCTTCATCAACAAATTAGCTCAGTACATAGAGGACAACATAGATCATGTCACCCCTCCACCATGGGCGCCCTACGTAAAAACAGGTTCCTGTGCAATACGGCAACCTCAAAACCGAGGCTGGTGGTACACGCGTTGTGCCTCACTTCTCCGAAAAACTTACATGAACGCGCCAATCGGAGTTGGAAGATTGAGGGCAAAATATGCGGGAAGAAAAGACATGGGGGTTCGCCCAGAACACGTGAGGAAAGGTGCAGGAAGTAACATTAGAAAACTCTTTCAACAACTTGAAGCGGCTGGACTCGTTGAAACCGTGAAAGGGCAAGGTAGAGTATTGACAAGTGAGGGTAGACGACTGCTAGATACGATGGCCACCGAGATAAAAAAGGAATTAGAGAAGAAAATACCTGAACTGGCAAAGTACTAAACAAGGTGAAGTGGCTGTGAGCGAGGACGAAGAAATCGAAGCACTGCGGAAAAAAAGACTGCTTGAACTACAGCAGAGATTTGCCCAAGAACAACAACAAGCTCAAATACAACAGCAAGTCGAAATACAAAAACAAGCGTTACTCCGCCGCATACTGTCCACAGACGCCAGACAACGCCTCACAAACATAAAAATGGTGAAACCTGAATTCGCAGCACAAATCGAACTCCAACTCATACAACTCGTTCAAACAGGACGCCTGAAAATCCCCGTAGCCGACAACCAGCTGAAAGAAATATTAGCCCGATTACAGTCTCAACGTCGAGACATAAAAATAAGGAGAAAATGACCATGGCAAGAAACAAGCCAACTGCAAGGAAACGTAGACTAGCAAAGGCTGGAAAGCAAAAAAAGCCAGTTCCAACGTGGGTAGTAGCGAAGACTCTAGGTCGAGTTAGAAGACACCCCAAAAGTAAACATTGGCGGCGAAGCAAACTTAGGGCGTAGAGGAGGCGGTTTTTTGGAAGAAAACGCTGAGGAAGCGCAAGAGAACGAAAAGCAGGAAGAACTTCCAGCAGAAGAAGCTGAGACTCTAGAAAAACCTGAAGTTGCCGAGGAAAAAGAGGAAATAGTTGAAGAAGCTGCTGAAGAAGAGGCTTCCGACGAAGAAAAGATTGAAGAAGAAGCGCCACGTCGCCGGGAAAAAGAGGAAGAGGAATTTGTTGAAGAAAGAATCTACACAATACCACTGCGGCGTGCTTGGATGATGCCCCCAAAAAAACGGGCTCCAAAAGCCATCCGTATCATGAAAGCCTTCATTCAAAGACACATGAAGGTTGGCGAAGTAGCTATCGAGGAAGAAGAGGGAGAAGAGGCAGGAAGAATAATAATTAGTAACGAAGTTAACGAGGAAATTTGGAGTCGGGGAATCGAGAAACCTCCTCGGAAATTAAGAATTCGCGCTGCGAAAGATGAAGAAGGCAATGTAACTATTTTCCTAGCTTAGGAGACGACTGGTTGGCAATTTTCTTGCTAAAACTTTTTGGAAGCGCAAGTATAGGAGTCTACTCCTTGGCTACTGACAAGATGGCGATAATTCCTTTGCAAGCGCCCGAACCAAAAGCCGATAGGGTAGAAGAGTGGCTTGGTGTTAAGGTGGCTAAGACGACTCTCGGCGGCTCGGTAATTGTAGGGGCTCTGGCTTGTGCTAACTCGAACGGTATAGTCTTGCCTCATTACGTGCGAGAGGAAGAACTTGAAGTTGTAAAGACAGTGTGCGACGACGCCAATTTGACAGTTATGGAGACGAAGAGAACCGCTTATGGAAACATGGTTCTTACAAACGATTATGGCGCTGTTGTTGACCCAAGGCTTAAACCCAAAACTATTAGGAAAATAGCTGACACTTTGGGTGTTGATGTTGTTCTTGGGGAGGTTGCAGGCTTGCCGTACGTTGGTTCATTGGCTTTGGCTACGAATAAAGGCGTTTTGGCGCATCCGTTGATTAAGGAGGAAGAAAAGCAAGTTCTGGAAGAGGTGCTGAAGGTGCCTGTGGATGTTGGAAGCATAAACTGTGGTATTCCTTATGTAGCTACAGGGTTAATAGGGAACAGCAATGATGTAGTGGCAGGGTTACTAACAACAGGCCCTGAAATGTTTATAATTGGTCAAGCGCTTGATGTGGTGAAATAAGATGAGCGAAGTCAAAGTGTTCCGTGTAACAGGCGAGATTGCAAAGCCAAACTGGAGAACGCCCTTCAAGAAAGAGATCAGAGCCTTAAAGCCTGAAAATGCAAAAGAAAAGATATACATGGAGTTAGGAAGCAAACACAGAGCCAAGCGCTTTCAAATAAAAATCTTCAAAATCGAAGAGATCCCTCCAGAGGAGATTGAAAGCCCCCTCATAAGGAAGTTGACTTTGGAGGAAGAAGCAGATGTCGAGTGACGAAGAGATTTTTCGTAGACTACTAACGGAACTTCGGCTATTAGAGGGCACAGCAGACGCCTTGCAGAACAGAACTAACCTGATAAACGCCGCAATGACAGAACTTGCCTTTGCTTCTATGACTATAGAAGGATTAGATAAGGAAAAGGAGGGCGCTCCTCTGCTTGTGCCAATCGGCGGTGGCTCCTTCATAAAAGCTGAAGTTGCAGCTACGGAGACCATGGTGGTTGGCATGGGGGCTGGCGTGTCCGTGGAGAAATCCAGAGATGAAGCTAAGCAAATTGTACAGAAACGCATTGCGGAGCTTGAAAGATCTAAGAGTACCCTTCAGCAGCAGTTAGGTCAGGTTGTAGAGCAGATGCATTTGAAAAGACAGCAGCTTGACGAAGTTTCACTAAAGCTAAGCAGCAGGAGAAGAGCAGGCGATGTTCGAAAAACTAAAAGCAGGCCTTAGCGGCTTAGTTAACAAAATCACAACAACTGAGCTGAAAGCAAAACAACTACAGCTAATCCTATCAGATTTTAAGCTAAGCCTTGTTGAAAACGATGTAGCTTTTCCGGTTGCGGAGCGCATATGTGACGAAATGGAAAGACGGCTGGACGGCCTTGAGGTTAAGCGTTTAGAAGGCAGAAAAGAAGTTGTAAGAGAGAATTTACGTGAAGTTTTGCTGGAAATTTTGAACACAGGCGAAAAAATAGACTTGCTAAAGATGGTTAAAGAGAAGCAAAAAAGTGGAGAGCCATTGGTAATCGCGTTTGTTGGAATCAACGGCACTGGAAAGACAACAAGCATCGCCAAAATCGCCAAATTGTTCATGAAAAAGGGCTTTACAGTTGTTTTAGCTTGCAGCGACACGTACAGAGCCGGCTCGATTGAACAATTAGAAGAACATGCAAAACGGCTTGGAGTACGCATCATTAAACATAGTTATGGCGCTGACCCTGCTGCCGTGGCTTTTGATGCCATCAAACATGCTGAGGCCCATGGAGTAAACGTGGTGCTTATTGACACGGCAGGACGCATTCAAACTGACAAGAATTTGATGAACGAATTGGCGAAGGTCAAGCGTGTCGTGAACCCTGATTTGACTCTACTCGTGGTTGATGCTTTGACGGGCAATGACGCGGTTATGCAGGCAGAAGAGTTCAACAAAAGCATAGGCATTGACGGAACTATTTTGACGAAAGTGGATGCTGATGTGAAAGGCGGTTCAGCATTAAGCGTCGCGTATGCGACCAACAAACCCATACTGTTCATCGGCGTCGGTCAAACATACGCGGACTTGCAGCCTTTCAATCCGGAACAATTTGCACAAATGATACTGAAATAAGCATTCAATCAACGTTTGTCTTCACATGCTAAGAGTTCTTAATGTAGTTTCTTGATAGGATAAAAAGCGGAATGAGAAGTATCGAGACAACGCCTAGTACGACAAAATAGCGCGTATAGTCGTACGTTGTTATGAAGAAATATGTGGGAACGAGGTTAAGGATTCTGCCAACCATTAAGCCGACCTCCATCATTACTAAGATGCTAGCATGATATTTTCTCTTGAAAGAATCACCGTAGAAAGCAAACCAAGAGAGTGCAAAGGCGCTAGCGAAGCCTGAAAGTAAAGAGAGCGCTACTATCTCGATCATACTGGAAACTTGAGTAAGTACGAAATACCAAAGGGCGTATAGAATCGCGCTTGCCATAGTAAATTCCACACGCGTTCTCTTAACATCAGAAATTTTGCCAATTCCAACTGTTATAATGGAAATCAGCAACGCACTAGCTGCAACCACAAACCCCATGTTCAAGATAGTTGATGAAACGCTGAAAACAAAGAGTGGATAGGCGAGCCAGTAGGACTCTGACATACCGAAGAGAACAAACGTCAGCATGAAAATCGTGAACAATCGGCTCTTCGGAATCGAAAACTTCTGAGCTTCCGGCTTGTAGCGTATCTTCAACGAAGCAATGAAAGCAACCAAATACAGAAGAATTGAAGCCGCAAAAAGATTTGTGAAGCCGAAAGTTTCGATAACAAAGCCTTCGACAGCAGGCTGATTATGCCAGTTATTGAAGGTATAGCTACGGAAAGCAAGCTTATCATCACCGCTCGCTCGCTAGCGTCGCTGAGCCTAAACAGGAGAAGGTTGAAGCTTGGCCAAAAAGTTGCAATACCCAGCCCGTACGCTAGTCCGAGAAAGACCGGATTCTTGACGTAAATAAGAGCAACATAGAAAAGTAGGGTAAAGAGGATGCCGAAGCTTATTATCCGTTCAAAGTGCCTCGTAACTCTCATCAAAACTATAGGCAGCAACCCGATGACTAGAAACGTGAAAAACAAAACAACAATAATGTCGAGAATGCTTAGCCCTGAATCTTTGAGGTAAATCGGAAGGAACGCGCCAGACAGACTATTTGTAAAAAAGAAGATGGCAACAGTGACTGCTAGAACTTTCGTAGATTCTTTTCACAAATGCCTTACCTTACTAACTGAGAATAGGAACTTGTCATATTTTGTTAAGTAGTTTTAGCAGGATCGCTTTTTCGCTGTGCAGCCTATTCTCAGCCTGCTCGTAGATTACGCTGTTACGCGCTTCTACCATTCCACAACTTATTTCGTAACCTCGGTGGATAGGCATATCATGCATTATCAGAGCATTGCCGCCTTCCATCAGCTCACTATTGATTTGATAGGGCATCATCAGCTTGATGCGTTTTTCCTTTTCTTCTTCAAATTTCGGGTCAAGGAAAAGTTCCATGTCAACCCACGTGTCAGTATATACAGCGTTTGCATCCTTAACAGCTTCCTTAACATCAAGCGTCACATGATACAGTCCTGTTTTTTTCGCTTTCTCTAGCAACTCCTTATCTTGTGCAGGTTCATGCGTAATCGGTGTTACGGTTGTAATTTGCATGCCAGTCATGGTGCACGCTTCAATCAAAGAGTTACAGACATTATTGTGAACACCGATGTAAACCATCTTCAACCCTCTCAGCTTGCCTCTGTGCTCTTTTACTGTCATTAAATCAGCGATGGCTTGGCAAGGATGATATTTCTCGTCACAACCATTAATTACCGGCACCTTTGATGCTGAAGACATCTTCATCAAGTCAGCATTCCTTTTCAGCCGCGCCATAATGCAGTCAACATTACGCGAAAGATACTTAACCTCGTCGCTTATGTCCGCCAGTTTGAACTGGGTTGTCATCCAGTCCATATAGATAGCGTGTCCGCCAAGCTGAGTCATGGCAACTTCGAAGGAGACACGTGTTCGAGTAGATGTTTTCTGAAAAATCATCACTAAAGACTTGTCTTGCAAAGCATTCCGGTACCTCGCCGGTTCTTTCTTAATCTCAATCGCCTTGTCAACAAGAAACTCAACATCTTGTGGCGCCCAATCTTTAAAATTAATCAAGTGCCTCATTGCCGCGTCCTCAATCTTTTTCAAGAAGCCGAAGCTAGATGATATAAGTTTTATGGAAACGCTTAAACCCAATTGGCAACCTCAAAAATGAGCAATGGAGCACAACAGATGATTCTCATAGTTGCTTCTACAAAAGACGTTGCAAGCATGAACATTAGACAGCAATTGCTAGTCCACTACGACTTCAAGGAATCAGAGGAGAAATCCCACAACAACCCAATATACCATAAGACATCCGGCGACAACGAGGTGAAGCTTGTAACAATCGACGAAGAAGCAATCTACTACCAATCAATCCTAAACCACTTCAACCCACAGCTTATAATATACATTTCACGTCACAGCAGCAAAAGCGGCACACCAACACTCTCAGTCCACACGCCAGGCAACCTAACCGCTCAAGCGCAAAAGGGCGGCCTACCAAAGCGAATCTCAATAGCACCGGCAAACGCAATGAAAGAAGTTTTACTGGAAATGGCGCAACAAAAAAACACACACAGCCTAGACTACCAAGTTTCATACGAATGCACCCATCACGGACCTTCCCTCAACATGGCGACAATGTTTGTGGAACTTGGAAGCTCACCGACACAATGGAAAGACACGAAAGCCGCAGAAGCGGTGGCCCATGCGGCAATGGCTCCTATTTCTAAGAAATCCAAATACTCGACAGTAGCGGTTGGCATCGGCGGGCCACATTATAGCCAAAAGTTTACACGTATGGCTCTAGAAGGTTCCTTCGCCTTTGGCCACATGATTCCAAAGTATGCCATTTCGCAAGTTAACGCGAAAATTATTAAGCAGTGTGTGGAGCGCACGGTGGAGAAGGTTGAAACTGTTATTTTGGATTGGAAGGGAATAAGGGGTGCGGATAAGGCAGGATTAATTGAGGCTTTAAGGGAAGTTGGAGTGCAAACACAGAAAGTTTAGCCATTGTAAATATCTACCTTGATTCTGCTTTCAGAGAAAAGAGGTGCGGCCACCGGGATTTGAACCCGGGTCGTCAGCGTGGCAGGCTGATGTCCTAATCCAAACTAGACTATAGCCGCTAGGACTGGACTAGGGACATTTTATAGTATGCCACTTATTTTCTTTTCCTAAAGAGCATGATGTGCCCAAGCGTTGTGCATACATATTTGAATCCAGCTTCTAGCAGTTGTCTAGCTTCTTCTGTTTTAGTGGCTACCTTTGAAACATATTCGTCGTCTTGGAAGTGGACAAGCTGAGTGTATTTCAGTGTGTTTTCAAACGGTGAAGAATCTCAGGCAAAACAGCCGTTTCAAAAACCTTGTCGTTAGCACGCAACATAATATTGAGGGCTCCAAGCTGAGTAGCCTCCTGAGTCCCCGTGAGCAGCCTAATACTCGCCTGCCTGTAAATCTGCTCATACCTATTGATAGTTTTCATTAAAATCCGCGCATGACCCTTAATGTTCTGTAACTCTGGCTGCCACCTGTCTCGACATTCAAAGTCACGATAAACAGTACGTCCTGAACACTGATGTTTCAGGCTTAGTTGTGTCACAATCTCTGGCTGAGAAAAACCCAATCCTTCAAGCTTCAGCAATTCCAGCCGTCTCTCAACCGCCTTCACAGCCACGCACCCCCTTAGAATTGACACTTTCTATCAAATTGAAGTCTATTCCCTCTCGTTCTCCCTGCACCTTGGAGAAGCTGAA
The DNA here is from genome assembly GCA_026014805.1 of Candidatus Bathyarchaeota archaeon. Taxonomy (NCBI): domain Archaea; kingdom Thermoproteati; phylum Candidatus Bathyarchaeota; species Candidatus Bathyarchaeota archaeon. The sequence goes on from JAOZHR010000024.1 coordinate 114,447, forward strand.
CACCACTAGCAGCAAATTCAGTCAGCAAGCTGCCCTTGAGACACCTCTACGAAAAAAGACACCAAACAATAACCAATATTTGCAGCCAATAAAGCCTTTGTGTATCAGAACGTTTTCCCACGTCTTGTTCGAATTCCGAATAAGGCTTAAATCAACTTAAGCGCCAAGAGTTAGATTCTGAGTCTGAATTATGAATATCACTGATTCATATCTTCAAGACGAAAGCATTATAGAATAACGCATGGGACATATCAATCAACGTTCAACACTCATGCGCATGGGTGTAAAGGAAGTCTGTTTAGATGACCACATCTACTCTCGAGTCTTCGGAAGTCACCATAGATATGGTTAAGAGAGCTCCAATACGGGTTTTGCACGTTGACGACGAAGCAGGCTTCTTGAAAGCA